>CAUJKL010000840.1 GCA_963204995.1 Planctomycetota bacterium
GAAGTTTCGACTGCATTGTCGGCAGATCTCGCACCAGGTAGCCAACTAACTCCTGCCAGTTACCTTCAACTCTATCTGGCGTACGCCAAATCCGTATCTGACGGTGACAGTGAACGGATCAACCAGGTGCTCGATCGTGTCGGTCGGAAATCACCAGCGATGACCACCGGCGAACCGGATTCACCGTTCGAAGAAGAAGTCTGCCGAGTTGTCGAACAACTCGGATTTACAGTTCACAGCCAAGTCGGTGATTCAGGATTTCGAATCGATCTTGGTGTTGTGGCGCGCGATCCCACTCACGGATATGTGCTGGGTATTGAGTGTGATGGAGCGACCTATCACAGCGATCGTTCATCACGGCTACGCGACGTTTGGCGGGCACAGATTCTGCGCGGGCGTGGCTGGCGGTTGCATCGAATTTGGAGTACCCGCTGGTGGTACCATCGTGGCGAAGAAATCGAGGCACTCAAGAATGCATTGGACGACGCATCGGCCCATCTCGAAAAGAGGCATGTCGTCAGTGAGCAATCCGTGTCACCGGAGCCAGAACCGATCGCCACAAACCTCGAATCGTGGCAAATGACACTGGACGAATGGAAACAGCGATGCAACGAGTTGCGCGAACGTGGTGACGAAGATGCGTTACGAGCACTCGGCGGACTCAGTACCGATGCCGCGCATCGCTATCGCGTGGAACAGGCACTGAAAGACGGGAAGCCAGTTCCCGACAAAGCGTTGGCCGACTATCCAAAACTCGCTTCGCCAGATGACTTGAAACAGCAAGAACTGTTCGACGAGGAATAGCTTTATTACTTCTTACGGCTGAGTTCACTCTTGTGTTCTTCCGCGAACGAACGAATTTCGTCCGCAAAATCAAGCAATCGCTCCCACTGTTCTACATAAAGCGTAACCGGCATTCGCTGTAATCCGTACACGCTCAGCGCGCCTTTTTGACTAACCTTGCAATACAGCGACCCTCGCTTCTGTTCGTTTTCGGCGAGCAGTTGACTTGCTTCGTCAACGCTCAATTCGCCCGCAGCGAGTTTCTGTAGTACATCTTCACGTTTCATGGCGAAAGCCCTTTCGATTCTGTGTATTTTGCGATTGTATCCAGCGAATTGCTGCTCCGAAATGAGGCATTCGAGCACGGAGCAGGCCACCTGGATCATCGAGGCCAAACGTGTTGCGTTGGTCCAGAGTGACACAATCATGTCAGCACACAGAATGGGACCGCCAATCGTCAATGCAACCAGTCTTCAACTTGCAGATTCGGAACCTGTTCGAAATCGCGAAGATTCGCGGATAGCACGAGCGCGTCTTGTGACAACGCGATCGAAGCGATCTTCAAGTCCATGGTTCCGATTCGAATCTATTGATCGCGCAGCGATTTGAATTCCGTCGCTGACGCGTCATCGAACGGAAGGCGATTCCAGCGAGCGAAAAAATCGACGACGGTATTCAGCTTGTCGTAACCTGCCACTTGGCGATGGGCATCGTTGGAGCGATTGATCAAGGCCAGCCAACCACGCATCTGCTCTTCAAACGTGATGACGGTCGTGACAAAGTCCTGGTCCGCAGAGGCGGACATTTTGCCGGTCAGGTTTTGAAATTCGTTGCCGTGCTGGTTTTGTAGAATGTTGATATGGTCGGTATCAAGAATGATCACGCTGAGCTTGCTCCCGATCGGCTTCGCGTATTCTTCGACCAACTTCTTGAATTTCGCGCATGACCGGATCGTCGGCAAACATTCCGATCGTGCTGCGCCAGTCCTTTTCAACAGGTGGCTTGAGCACTTGTTTCATTAACTCCGCGACCTGCTTTTCGAGCGTGGCGACGCGGTTTTCAAGTGTGGTTTCGGACATTGGAGACTCCGGTTTCGCTTCGATGAGCAGTTGCGAGTCTATTTCATCACTTATCGGCCAATTATACCGTGAACTTCCACAACTGGGAAACTCTCAACCGGCGGCAAGGTCCGGCGTCGGCTGGCCCGACGACTGCGGATTTGTCGCGTCTGTCGCAAAACGTTAACTCCACGTCGCATTGCATCCTCGGCACGATGGATCCAGAGGTTAGAATGAGCGTCGTCACTTTTGTCTCGAAGGACTATGGACTATGAAACTGACCTCCACATTCGCACTCACCGCGTCTCTGCTGCTCGTCGCCACAGCGACGCCGCACGCCAACGATGCGCTGCCGCCGTTCAGTTGGGATCGCGTGCCCGTGTATGCCCACGTCGGCAAGACATCAGACGACTTCACGCCGGAACAACTGGACTTTCTGGCAACGCATTTCGATTTCATCACGATCGAGAAGCATCAGGCGAGCCACAAACATGGCAGCACGGAGGAGGGCTTCGTGGTGGCGGCCCGCGAAATCAAGAAGCGGAATCCGAAGGCGAAGGTGCTGTTCTATTGGAACGCTTCGTTGGACACGTCGTCCAAACGGGGCGTTTACAAGGCCATGAAGACGTTTCCCGCTGACGGGTTTCTGAAGAGTAGCGCGGGCGATCCGGTCTTGAGACGCAAGACGGTTCCCAATTACGACCTGACGCGGCAGGATGTGCGCGATTGGTGGTCGGACGCCGCGGCGAAGGCCGTCCGCGAGTATGGAGCCGACGGGATTTTTGCCGATGCGATGGGGCAGAGCCCGGAGAAGGGACTGGATGACGAAAAACTGGCGGCGCTCGTGGCCGCGCGGGTTGACTTGCTGGAGGAGACGCGGCGCAAGATCGGACCCGACAAACTCATCATCTACAACGGGCTGCTGAAAGATGATCCCAAGAAGCTGCTGCAATTCGCCGACGGCGCGATGATCGAGAGCTTCGGCCATCCGAAATACGGTGACAGCAAGGAACAGTTGGCGGCGTCTTTCGAGGCCACACACGCCGCAGCCAAGGACGGCAAGATTGTCGTGCTCAAAGCGTGGCCGGGCTTTTCGTTTCGGGAAACTGAAATGATGCAGAAGCCCCGCGAGGAATTGTCGCGACTGTCGCAAGAGCGGATCACGTTCCCGCTGGCCTGCTTTCTCGTGGCGGCGCAACCGAACTGCTACCTCCACTACACTTGGGGTTACCGGGAAATGCACGGCACCTTCGACTGGTATCCGGAATTCGACAAGCCGCTCGGCCCACCGCAGGGCGATGCGACCCGAACGGGCTGGACCTACGAGCGCGAGTTCGCCCACGCCTCGGTCGTTGTTGACCTGGAAAACCAAACCGCCCGCATCGATTGGAAACGCTAATCATGATCCAACGCCTATGCACCTTCTGGTTGATTGCAATCGCTCTGCTGTCGTCACATACGGCGGGAAATGGGCAAAAAGATGGAGGGGCAAAAAGATGAGACAATGTGAGACGACTTCCAACTCCACCATTAATTCCGAGGACTGATGTTTCTGCCCACACATTTTTTTGCCCCATCCAATGCCCGTAACAACCTCCATCCCGATTCATCACTTCAGCCAAGACGACTTCGGCAAGGTGGCGTACGAGGTCGTGGGACATGCCTTCAAGATCCACGGATCACTAGGAAAGATATTTCACGAATCGGTTTACCGCTCGACGCTCCATCAGATCCTTGGCGACCGATCCGTCGAAGAGATGCGGATTCTTTTGACGCACCAGAGTTTTGCAAAGGAACTGTTTGTTGATCTGGTTGTCGATTGCGGTTGCCCATTCGAATTGAAGGCCGCTGCGGGCTTGACGGCCGCCCACGAAAGCCAGTTGATTCAGTACTTGATGCTGACGGGCCTGTCGCACGGCAAGCTGATCAACTTTGGAGCGGAACAGGTTGAACACAAGTTCGTGAACTGTCTCGAATCACCGGAACAGCGACGACAGTTCCGGGTCGACCGTCATGACTGGATCAACGATATTGCTGGCTGCCGATTTGAAGACGTTGTTGTATCGCTCCTGCGCGATTGGGGAACTGGTTTGACGAGATCGCTGTATCACGAAGCGGTCGTCGCACTGCTTGGCGGCGAAGATCGATGCCGTCGCTTCACTCAAGCCCATTGGCAGGGCACCGTCACCGGACGTCAGCCGGTTGACATGATTGACGATGTCGCGGCGTTTGAAATTACCTGCAAGCGGCGCGATCTGGAGTCGTATGAGTCGCACCTTATGCGGTTCCTGACGAACACGACATTAGAAGCGATCCTTTGGGTGAATATCGTATCTGGATGCGTGAGATTCAAACGGATAGGGAATGGGGCAAAAACATGAATGGGCAAAAAGATTCTTTCTCGAGCCATTTGGTGCTGATTATGAAGTTTCGTCGACACTTTAGCCGCTGTGGATTGTTCGTCGGGGTTGTGGCAATCGCCGGGTTGCTGCCTGATTTTCTGTGTGCGGAATCCGGGTTCGTGGAGCAGTTCAAGTTCAGCGGGGGAATTGTCGTCGCTCTTGATTTCGATGAGGGACAGTCCATTGCCGATCTGGCGACCGATGGACCGTTCGTCGTTCATGCGCTGCTGCGTGACGAGGCCCGTGTGGCGGCGGCGCGGCGAGTGATTCAAGAGGCTGGTGTTTACGGGAAGGTTTCGTGCGAACTCTACAACGGTCGCGACCTGCCTTATGTGGATAGTCTGGTGAATCTCGTGCTGTGCAAGGCGGCGTGCGAGGTGTCGGAGGCGGAGCTGATGCGCGTGCTGGTTCCCGGTGGGCGTCTGGTGGTGGAAGGAGCGGAGGGGTGGAAGAAGAAGGCGAAGCCCGTGCCTGAAGGTCTGGACGAGTGGAACCAGTTTCTGCATGGCGCGGATAACAACGGTGTCTCGCTGGATGATGTCGGCCCTCCCCAGCGACTCCGCTGGCACGACACGCCGGAGTACGGGCGATCGAAGGCGCTGGCCCCGTCGTTTACCAACATGGTCTCGGCCGATGGAGTGCTGCTGACCATCGAAGACCGAGCGACGACCGAAGACATCAACGCTCCCGTTGAGTACTACTTGGTGGCGCGTGACGGCTTCAACGGCATCGAGCTGTGGAAGCGACCGTTGGAGCAATGGAGCCAATGGCAGACAGGCAGCATTAAATCGATTCCGACTCAGCAACAGCGGTGCCTGGCGGCGGTGGGCAGGAGCGTTTATGTCTGCTCGGGATTCGGTGGTCCTGTCACGGCGTTCGCGATCCGCACCGGCGCCGGAAGGCGGGTGTATGAACACACGAAAGGGACCACGGAGTTTGCCATCGATGGCAACGCTCTCTACGTGATCAAGGGAACGCCCTACAAACTTCCGCGAGCAACGGCGGCGGATGGTCGTGCGGAGCTTTGTGCCCTTAGTCTGGAGAGTGGCGATGTACTTTGGAGTCACGCCATTGAAGATGAGTACACCGGTGGTACGTTTGCAGTGAAGGACAGCCGCCTCGTGTATTACAGCACGAGCGGGCTGACCTGTGTTGACAGTGCGAGCGGGAGCGTGCTGTGGACGGAGCCTGTGCCGATCCCGGCGGCACCGGCGCTGACGAAAGAGGCGAGTCGAGCCTTACGAAGAGGGAAGAAACCGAGCGAAGCCTCGCTGTTCTCAGCCAACATCCACCCCACGCTCGTGCTGACCGATGACATGGTGTATTGCGGCATCCATGATTCCATGACCGCGAAGCGCTTGGCTGATGGAAAGACGCTCTGGTCGGCACCCGCCGGCAAGAACTACATGAAGAGCACCGAGATCTTCGTGGCCGATGGATTGGTGTGGAGCCGCGATCTCAAGGGCCGCGATCCGAAGACAGGAGAGGTGGTCCGCACGTTGGCGCAACAGATGACCGGTCCCATGTCGCATGACCGCTGCTACCGCAATCGCATCACGCACCGGTATTATCTGAACAGCGCGTCGGGCGGCGCTGACTTCGTGAAACTGGATGGGGCAGCAGAGGTGCCGAATCCCTGGGCGCGTTCGACCTGCGGTCTGGCGGTGATGCCCGCCAATGGCATGCTCTACAACGGCCCCTATGTCTGCCAGTGTGCTATTGGCACGATGGCCACGGGTGTCAACGGATTCTACAACGGCTCCAGCAATACCGACCAACGCTTCACCGTCGAGATCGAGCCGCGTTTGGAGAAAGGGCCTGCGTTTGGAGACATCGAGGGCGCTGCTGCCTCGGCGGATGACTGGCCGACGTATCGCTATTCCAGCATGCGCAGCGGAGTCGCACCGGGACATACGGCAGAAGAGCTGGTCACCAGATGGAAGGTCGATGTCGGGTCGCATCCCACCGCGCCGGTTGTCGCCGGAACCAGTGTGTATGTCGCCGATCGCGATGGCTACACGCTCTATTCGTTGGATCGAGAGAACGGTCGGGCTCGCTGGTCATTCATCGCGGACGGGCGCATCGACAGCCCTCCAACCTATTACAAAGGCATGATCCTGGTCGGCAGTCGTGGCGGTTCGGTCTACGGCCTGCGAGCGTCCGACGGTCAATTGTCGTGGCAGTTCAACGGCATGCCCCAGCGGCGGTTGATCTGCGATTGCGGACGTCTCGAATCCGCCTGGCCGGTTCACGGCAGCATCATGATCCATGACGACACGGCTTACTTCGCGGCGGGGCGAAGCACATTTCTCGACGGCGGCATTGCGGTGTTTGGACTGGATCCGATTACCGGCGACATGAAGCACGGCAGAATCATGCAGGGCCCCTACGAGGACGACACTCGCAGCTTCCCGATCCAGGCCAGGGGACAGTTCCAGTTGGAAGGCTGCAAGGCGGACATTCTCTCCTGCGCAGGCAACGAGCTGTTCATGCGGAACCAAGCCTTCAAGTCCGATCTCACTCCCATCGTGTCGGAAAGTATCAAGACCCTGCACCTGATGGCGTCGCCCGGTTTTCTCAATGACTCGCCTCAACATCGCACCTACTGGACGGTGGATCGCGATCTTCGGTACGGGGGCGCGATGGGCACATTCGGCTCCGGTCCCGCCGGCGACACGATCGCCTTCGACGGCAAGCTGTTCTATGAAGTCCGCGGCTACGCGCCCGGTCGCAATCTGCCAGGCCGGGGACGTGATCTCAGTCAATTGGAACTCTACTCTGTCTATTCCGGAAGCTACGGCGGGATGAGCGAGAAAGAGGACAAGTCCGCCATCCCGGCGATGGGCAGGTGGCAACAGCGCTGGCAGACGCCCACGCCCTTTGCCGGGCACGCGATTGTCGCGGCCGAAAACACGGTGCTGGCTGCCGGCGTTCCCCTGCTCAAGGGCTACACCGTGGAAGACACCAACGCCTCTTACACCGGCGAGAAAGGCGGCATCGCCTGGCTGCTCGACGCCAGCGATGGTCGGCAGTTGCAGGAACTGCGTTTCGATGCCGCGCCTGTCTGGGACGGCATCGCGATTGCCCACGGCAGTTACTTCGTCTGCCTGAAGGATGGATCGGTCGTGTGTCTGTCCTCCAGATAGTCAGGTGGGAAGTTGAATTATCGAAGAATGGCAGGAAGATGGGGGCAGGAAAATATTCTTCTTTAATTTTCCTGCCTCCATTTTTCTGTCAAAGAACGAACATGCCGATTCACTATCCACTGAATATCGAATGCCTTTCCACGGAAGAGTTCCCTGCGGCGGCTCCACTGGATCGATATCGGACCTCATTGCATCACTTTTCACACGGTAGTACGAACATGAACTCTTTATCTGATATTGGCAGGAAGATGGAGGCAGGAAAATCTCTGTCTGTAATTTTCCTGCTCCCATTTTCCTGCCAAATGGTTCTGTTGCTCGTCACTTGCTCCTTTGCGAGCGCGACAGAGCAGCCGCCCAATGTCGTACTGATCTTTGCCGATGATCTCGGCTACGGCGACCTCGGTTGCTATGGCGCAACCAAAGTTCAGACGCCCAACATCGACCGGCTGGCCGCCGAAGGACGCCGGTTTACCGACGCCCATTCGGTGTCGGCCGTTTGCACGCCATCGCGCTATGCGCTGCTCACCGGGGAATACCCACTGCGAGCCAGTGGAGGCAGAGGCGTGTGGGGACCGGCCTCAATTACCTCGCCGCTGCTTATCGACACCGGGAAGATCACTATCGCCGATGTTTTCAAGAACAGTGGCTACGACACGGCGGTCGTTGGGAAATGGCATCTGGGCTTCAAGGAGGGATCAAACAACTGGCAGGAACCGTTGCGTCCTGGTCCGCAGGATCTCGGTTTTGACTACTACTTCGGAATGCCGGTGGTTAACAGCGCTCCGCCTTATGTCTATGTGGAAAACGATCGCGTCGTGGGCGGCGATCCCGGCGATCCGCTGGTCTATCTTGGCAGGAATACTAAGGGAGCTACACCGATCACGCCAATTCCGGCCGAAGCCGCGCAGCGCAGTCCGAATGCATTTGGCGGCGCGAAAAAAGCTCACGCGCTGTTCAACGATTACCAGGTCGGCACTACGTTTGCCGAGAAGTCCGTCGAGTGGATCACAGCACGCAAGAACAATCCCTTCTTTCTGTATCTGGCGACCACGAACATTCATCACCCCTTCACACCGGCTAAGCGTTTTCAGGGCACCAGCCAGTGCGGACTCTATGGCGACTCTATCCACGAACTCGACTGGATCGTCGGTCAGGTTCTTTCGTGCCTCGAAGACAACGGACTGAGCGATAACACGCTGGTGATCTTTACCAGTGATAACGGCGGCATGTTCAATCACGGTGGCCAAGTTGCCTTCAAGGCCGGACATCGACAAAACGGTGACTTGCTTGGATGGAAATTCGGCGTCTGGGAAGGCGGGCACCGCGTGCCCATGATCGTCCGCTGGCCGGGCAAGGTAAAGCCCAGAACAACCTCGAACCAATTGATAGGCAACGTCGACATGCTGGCGACATTTGCGGCGGTGACGCAGCAGAAGCTGGACAAGATTCAGCAAGCAGACAGCGTCGACATGCTTCCCGCCATTATTGGTGAACCGGATCAACCAATACGTGACCATCTGGTCCTCGCCCCGCACAAGGACACGCACCTGTCGATCCGCAAGGGAAACTGGATGTATATTCCTGCACAAGGCAGTGGCGGATTCACGGGAACGAAGCCCGGCGATCACACTTTCGCCGGATCGGCGGCGGCCAGTTTCGTCGGCTCGGTGAACAGCGACATTGAAAACGGAAGAATCAAAAAGGCTGCACCGCCAGCCCAACTCTACGATCTGGAAGCGGATGTGAACGAGACGAAAAACGTACACAACGAACATCCCGACGTGGTGCAGGAACTGAGTACGCTGCTGGCAGGCTACACGCCGTCACGGCAGAAGCCCGTAGCACCCGAAAACGGGAACCCGCATGCGACTCGCAACGCTGCAAAGAAGACAGCGGTAGTGCCGAGTACGCGAAACGCGACGTTCGACTTCGAGTCAGGCAAGCTCGAGCCGTGGCGAATCGTCGAAGGTGAATTCGGCCATCCAATCGGCAGCCGATCCGAGTTCTTCAGGAACAAGCAGGAATACAACAAACAGGCCAAGTACTACCTGACCACGCTCGAACCATCGGCAGATGCTGCGCGGGGCATGGACAGCCAGACCGGCGTGATCGTGTCGCCGCTGTTCGTTCCCGAAGGCGGCACCATGACGTTTCGTATCGGCGGAGGCCGCGGGGAGCCCACCTACGTTGCGCTATGCACAGCGGACGGCAACGAGGTTCAATTTGCCCACGGCGTCAACGATCAAGTCATGCAGAATGCGGCGTGGGATCTGGAGCCCTATGTCGGCAAGAAGATGTTCATCAAAGTCGTCGACGATTCAACCACCGGTTGGGGACACGTCACTGTTGACGACTTTCAGTTCGATGCGAAAGTGCTGACCGAATACCCTGAACTCTTGAAGACGAAATAATTACCACCATGACATCACGGTTGCGATTTCAATCTGGCAGGAAGATAGGGGCAGGGAAATGGCCGTCTGCAATCTTCCTGCCCCCATTTTCCTGCCCACTGGTCCTATTGCTCGTCGCGTGCTCCTTTGCAAACGCAGCAGAGCAGCCACCCAACTTCGTAGTCATCTTCACCGACGACCAGGGCTACCAGGACGTCGGCTGTTTCGGATCGCCCGACATCCGCACGCCGCGGCTGGATGCGATGGCAAAGCAGGGCATGAAGTTCACCAGCTTCTACGCTCAGCCGATTTGCGGGCCTTCGCGAGCGGCGTTGATGACGGGATGCTATCCGATGCGAGTCGCAGAGCGTGGCCACACGAAGCAAATCCATCCCATTTTGCACGAGGACGAAATCACGATCGCTGAAGTGCTGAAGACGAAAGGCTATGCCACGGCCTGTTTTGGGAAATGGGATCTGGCCCAACATTCCCAGACCGACTTCTTTATGGACCTATTCCCGACGCGTCAGGGGTTCGACTACTTCTACGGAACGCCCACGAGCAACGACCGCGTGGTGAATCTTTATCGCAATGAAAAACTGATCGAGCCTGCCTCGAACATGGCGACGTTGACTCAGCGCTATACCGACGAGGCCATCGCCTTCATCAAAAAGAATCAGAAGCAGCCGTTCTTCGTCTACATTCCGCACACGATGCCGCACACGCGTCTTGATGCATCCGCGAAGTTCAAAGGGAAGAGCAAACGTGGACTGTATGGCGACGTGATCGAAGAAATCGACTTCAACGTCGGCCGAATCCTGGATGCGCTCAACGACATGAAGCTAGCCGAGAACACTTATGTACTTTTCACCAGCGACAACGGCCCGTGGTTGATCAAGAACAAAGACCTGGCCGACGGACACCTGCCGGGCGATCATGGCGGTTCAGCCGACCCGCTGCGAAGCGGCAAGGTGTCGACCTTCGAAGGCGGTGTTCGCGTGCCCACGATTCTCTGGGGGCCAGGCCGCGTGCCAACCAATACGACATGCGACTGCATCGCTACAACCATGGACGTCCTGCCAACGTTTGCCGCTCTGGCTGGTGCCGAAGTTCCATCAGATCGGGTGATCGACGGCGAAGACATTCGCCCTCTCTTTCACGGCGACTTTGACCAGGCCAATCCCGACAAGGCGTACTTCTACTACCTGCGAGTCCATCTGCAGGCCGTTCGCCAAGGCCAATGGAAACTGCATTTGCCCAGAGAGAAAGAGCCGGTCGGAGCTGCTCCGTTCGGCCGCAACACGCACATCGCCCCCGCGGATCGAGTCGGTTTTGAAAAGCCGTTCCTTGTCGACTTGGCGAATGACCTCGGCGAAACGACGAACGTCGCCGCAGAGCACCCTCAGGTTGTCGAAAGACTGCTGGGGCTCGCTGAAGCGATGCGTGAAGACCTGGGCGACTATGACCGCGTTGGAAAGAACATGCGATTCTTCGATCCGTTCGACGCTCGCCCAACGAAGCCGCCCGTTCCAGCTGCGCGTCAGCCTCCACGGAAGAAGCCAGGATGAATTGAATATGACATCACGGTTGCGATTTCAATCTGGCAGGAAGATAGGGGCAGGGAAAAACACGTCGAACTTAACGAACTCACACAAATGGGAAAGTTATTTCATAAACGTTACTAGGTCCACCAAGATGACCAACCAAGGATGTCTCGCCATCGACCACGGTGCATGCCGTAGGCCGCGTATAGAGCACGCGATTCGTCGACCAACAGCGGCCATCGCATGTCAGCTTCCTTCACGTAAGCCAAGGCGACCGGCCCAGCCACGAAGGTGATGACGAGCACCTTGATGCCCAACACTGCGATCTCATCTGCATGCTCTCGCAACTGCGACAGATGCTCGGCGGCACGGCAGTCACCCCAGATGCCGGTGGAACACCAGCAGTAACCAGTGTCCGGCGTGGTCTTGGAGTCGATGCACGTCTCCGCTGGCATCTTTCAGCTCGAATTCACCGGCGACCTTACCGACGAGGCTGCTCATTCGTATCGCTCCCACATCCGCACCTAGCGACTTCATTACGCTTTACGTCCCCGCCGCCGCCTTCCAGCAGGCTTGAAGCCACGCCAATTCTTCCCGCCCCAGCACCAACTCGCCGACGCTTCCGTCGCGGACCTCATGCACCGAGTTCCAGCCGATGTCGCCGCCGCGAAGCTCTGCCTTTCGCGACGTTCTGTCGAAGCTGAACACCCACTGCCATACATTCGCACACAGCTACCTTGAAGCGAACCCCGGTGACTTGGTTGGACTGGCTCAGATCCTTGGACACGAGAACTTGAACACGACTGCCCGATACACAAAGAAGCCGAGTGGTGATTTGGCGGACGGCGTTGATCGATTGGATTACTGATCTCTTGGCGATCGGCGGAAGCAATGCACAAAGCTGTGCAGTTCAAAGATTCGCCGAAAGCACGCTAACATCAACACCAAAGTAGTCAGCGACTTTTCGAAGGATCCGTTTGCTGAATGGCTTCTTGCCAGCAAGGATTTCGGACACGGTTGACTTGGCAATCCCAGCATCTCGACTTAGTTGCGTTTGGTTCACCTCTTTGGCATCCATGAGATGCTGGAGCATGTCGGCATCGGATGCTGGCTCGATGGCGTGGTGCTTGTCTTCGTACGAAGCGACTAAATCACTCAGTGCATCGAGGTACATTTCTTCGCCATCGTCGAGTTCTTCATGTGCCAGAAGCGAGTCGATGACTTTCTGTGCAGCATCGAGATGCTCGTCAGATTTGAGCGACGAAAGCGGAAACGCCATGATCAACTCTAGGTAGGAGTCCCGCTCTTGGCTCTTCAATCGAAACTGTGCTTTGCTCGCCATTGCTCATTTTCTCCTTGATTTCCGCTGCGACTTTCCTCGTACTGCTTTGTGCTGACTCTTAGGCATGGCGATCTTCCTGGCCGGTGGTGGCGAGAAGCATCCACAATCTTCTTTCCACTTATCCCCGTCGTATTCACGATGCGTCATCACCTTGAGGATGAACACCTTCTGGCTGGGATAGAGGATGCGTGTAATCAGTCGGTAGTTGTTCCCACGGATGTTAAACACGACACAACTGCCAACGATGCTTGCCGTTGCAAAGTCAGTCTTTACGTCACTCCAAGAACGCCAAGCAATCGTTGGGCTATTCACGTGTGTGTACCACGCTCGTAACGCACCCTCGGAATCTTCGTTGCCTGGCGATTCCCAACATTGTTTCAAGCGGGATTTGGAGATGACTCGCATCCGTTGCTGCTCCTGTTATCGGCATCCAATCGAATCATAGTTCGCAAAATACGAACTGCCAATACGAGAAGTCGCAAAATACGAACATTTGACGGGTGTCTTTATCTCATCGAAACAAACGCCGCTCGTCAATGACCAAGAAGTTCAATATGTCAGACGTTACTGAACCGGCTCACCGCCAACGCATTGCCGAAATCAACGTCGAACCAGGCAGTCAGGACGCGTTGGAAGCCCAATACGGTCAAGTTTGGAACACATCCGAATTGTCGAAGGACTTCGAAGTGCTCGGCTGCATGGCTCCGTTCATCGTCGTTCGCCGCAAAAGCGATGGAGCAAAGGGCTCGTTGGAGTTTCAACACGCACCCCGCTTCTATTTCAATTTCGTCGCCAACTAAACGACGTGTGACCTGCATTCCCATTCAACCATCAACAGGAACGAATCATGAAACGCCGTAACATCACCGTCAGAACACACGAAGGAACAACGGAAGTCGCCGGATACATTTCGGAAGCATTTCCAGGAATCGCCGTCCATCGCAGCGTCGGAATCAGCGACATGTGGACGGCAACGCATATCGACATCGAAAGCGAGAAAGGGAGCTCGTTTAGCTTCCCATTGCGGCGATATGCCTCGTGTTTCTCGGCACTCGCCAACGCTTCACGAACAACGCTCATAGTTGGTCGCTCAACCTTAGCCGGTTGTTTGAGCTTGTACCTTCGAATGCCGTTAGGGTTTGACTCATGCCATGCCCATTACTGCGGCAGGCAGCCCGCTGGGAC
>CAUJKL010000841.1 GCA_963204995.1 Planctomycetota bacterium
CTATCATGTGAAGCGATTGGTCGGCGTAGTTGGGTGTTTAGGGGAGCGGGAGGAAGTCGTATGCGAAGAAATCTGCTAGTGCTGGTAGCAGTAGCATTGTGCGGCTGCGGCGAGCCGGCACCGCCACTGCACCGAAACTCCGTGGCAAAACCAGAACCGTCCGCGAATCCCACGGCAGAACCAGAATTCCAGAATCCGCTCATGCGCAGCATGGGTCAGCTGCTAGATAATTCTTATGGTGACGAGGCAGACGTCGGGGATGTTCTCGCGGAAGCAGATTCGATCCTATCCGAAATCAAAGACGAGAACGCCGATGCCATAAAGGCCGTGAACCGTCAAGTGCGCCTCGGTGCCGCGCGGCCGCCGAACTTGTTGGTGATTGTGCTGGACGACGTGGGGTATGGCGAATTGGGATGCTACGGAAATCCAAATACTCCGACACCTTACATCGATGCTCTGGCGGCAGCCGGTGTTCGGTTCAGTGATTTCTATGCGGGTGCAGCCCAGGACGATGGCTCGTGGTGGTGTTTGCTGACAGGGCAAGACACCTCCCGCGCCGTGCGTGGCGACACGGTCTCGTTTGCCTTGCAACCTCAAACGGTGACGCTTGCCGAGACACTTTGGCAGGCTGGATACACGACGGGATTTGTCGGACGCTGGGGATTGGGTGGTGATCTGCAGAGCATGCCACACCTGCACGGCTTTGACGAATGGTTTGGACTGTACGAAGACCCTTCTCAGGTTAGCGACCCCCTCCAGCATTTGTTCTCGAACGGAGCTCGTGTACGTCTCCTCGCGGAGAACGATCGCGATCCAATCCCTTATATAGAGCAAGCCATTGTTGCCGAGACGGTTTCCTATCTGTCCCGTCACGCGAAGGCAGAGCCTTTTTTCTTGGTAAGTTCCTTATCTACACCGCCGACCGGTGAGCGGCGCCGCAGCGAGAATTTGCGCAACGCCGACGAGAACGTCGGCAGGATTATGGCCGCGCTGGAACGCGAACAGCTGGTGGACAAGACGGTCGTGTTCTTACTCAGCGATAACGTTGCTGCTGATTCATCAATGCAGGGTGACGCAAATTGGCAGCCGAACGGCATGTTCCGCGGAAGCAAGGGAACTCTTTATGAAGGTGGCATCCGTGTACCACTGATCGTCCAGTGGCCGAAGAAGGTTCAGGCGGGGCAGATCGTTTCCGCTCCCTTTGCCGTCTGGGATCTATTGCCCACGTTGGCTGATGTCGCGGGCGCGATGAAGCAGCCGCGACGACTGGATGGGATCTCGATGGTGCCAGCCTTATTGAACAAGCCGGAGGTGAATGAAAGGCTGATGTACTGGGAGTCCGGCAGGCCGGAACTGGCGCAAGCAGTTCGCCGCGGCAAATGGAAAGTGGTGCGTCCGGCGGGACAAATGGCCAAGGAAGCTGTCGAGTTGTACGACTTGGTTGCCGACCCAGGCGAAACCAAAAACGTTGCAGCCGAGTTTCCGGAAGTGGTCGACGAGTTCATTCGGTGATTTGCCGAACGTCACGGAGACAGGGGAAGTTCCAACTCCATGACATAAGCGGCACGCTGTACGTGGATACGCAGCGTGTCTGAGGTGGCCGATGCCAGAGTTGCTTGCCGAAGCTCGTCGATGTTCTGCACAGTACTTTGGTTGAGCTTCACGATCACATCACCAGGGCGTATTCCTGCCCGATCGGCCGCTGATCGGACAGTCACTTTCTTGACCCGCACACCACTGGCGAGAAACGCAGGATCCGGTTGGATTCCCAAGTCCGACTTGGTATTGCCGCGACGCGCAAACTCGTATTGCACATCGTCGCCGCCATTATCTCCTGAAGTCGGCCGCGGTCGCTGTTCGGCGTTGGCGAGTTGGGTGATCAGATCGATGGTAAATTGTGTGACCTGTCGCATGCCGCCGATATTCAACGACTCCGCGTCATCGCTGGGGCGATGATAGTTTTCGTGGAATCCCGTAAAGAGGTGCAGGACCGGAATTCCTCGGGCATGAAAAGAAGCGTGATCGCTGGGGCCGTAACCGCTGGGATCGGTGACCAGCCGCAGACTGTGTTTGCTGCCTATTTCCTGGACTAAGGCACTGAATTCCAGCGCGGTCCCCGTGCCAGAGACTTCGATGCTGTTGCGAAGATAGCCAACCATATCGAGGTTAATCATCGCGATGTAGTTACCGATCGGTTCGATCGGGTGCCTCACAAAGTACTCACTGCCGATCAACCCGCTTTCTTCCGCGGTAAATGCAATGAACATGACGCGTCGTCGCAGTCGCTCGGCAGAAGTGGCGAGTTGGTGCGCCACTTCCAGCATGACGGCAGTGCCCGAAGCGTTATCGTCCGCACCATTGTGAATATCGTGAGTCCACGGTGCGAGGGAGCCCCATCCGCCGCCGTATCCCAGGTGATCGTAATGTGCTCCCAAGACAATTGTCTCGTCGCCGAAGTCGCCGCGACCTGCCAAGGTGCCAATCACGTTCTTCAATGTCTGTGAACGCCGCGGAGTTCCACTTTCGTCAAAATCGCCGCTCGTGAGCATGCGGGCATCACTGCCTGTCAGCGTCTGGAACGGCGAGCCGTCAAAAAGCGATGTGTCCAGGCCGGCGGATTTCATCTCCTGCGCGATGAAGTCGGCAGCCAAGTCCAATCCATTCGTGCCGATGCCGCGTCCCTCCAAGTCGTCCGACGCCAGATAACGAACCGTTTTCAGCAACCGCGTCTCGACTCGCGCTGGATCGTCGTCGCGATGCTGAGGCAGCAGCCAGTGAATGTTGACGTCTGGAATCGCACTCTGGATCGTATCTTGCTTCGTACCATCGTCAGCGCTGCGCCAACTCTCGTTGATCAAGGCCGCACCGAGTACGCCCACGCTTGCAAGCATCAAGCCCATGAAAAAGGTGCGTAGTTTTCGGTGCAGCATAAGCGTTATTAGTTTTGCTTGAGATCCCTCATCACGAAAGCTAGTATAGTCGTGGTCAAACCCCAAGGAATCCCCGCATGCTTGAGACGATCGATGAACCGCTGGTACGAGCGGCACCCAGGACGCTGATCACGATCGCGACCTATAACGAAATCGAGAATTTGCCGCGGCTGATCGACGAGCTCTTCAAGATCTCGCAAGACTTCCACATTCTCGTCATTGATGACAACTCGCCCGATGGTACCGGACGGTGGTGTGATGAGGCAAATCTTCGCAACGAGCGAATCCGTTGCCTGCACCGTCCCGAGAAGTTGGGATTGGGAACGGCCATCGTGGCCGGGATGCGATACGCAATCGAGCATGAATTTGACTACACACTGAATCTCGATGCGGACTTCAGCCACGATCCCGAATATATCCCTGCCCTGCTGAACGCCATCGAGGGTGAGAATGGCGAAAGTCTGGCCGATTTAGCGATTGGGTCTCGCTACGTGCCCGGCGGATCAACTCCGGGATGGCCCCTCCAACGCCGTGTCATCAGCTGGGCGATTAACTTCTACACGCGATCACTGCTTGGCTTAAAGGTGCATGATTGTAGCGGTGGCTTTCGTTGTTATCGGACGAGCGTTCTGCAGACGCTCGAGTTGGAGCGGATTCGGTCTCGAGGTTATTCGTTCCAAGAGGAAATACTGTGGCACATGAAACGCGCCGGATCGCGATTTTGTGAAGTGCCAATCGCGTTTCGGGACCGCACGGAAGGAACTTCCAAGATCACGCTTCAGGAAGCTATTGGTGCGGTGTGGCTAATCACACGAATTGCGTTCACGGTGCGAGTCCGATCATGAAACGCGAACCAGCTATAGCGATACTCTCGTTGTCGATTCTTCTGCCGGTTGCGTTGCTCTTGGGTGACGCCCTGGCTGAACCGCCCCAACCAGATAAAACAACGGCGAAGCAAGGACCGACTTCCGACTCGCCATCGCGGGTGGCGGACTCGCGGCGTCCTGTACTCCAAATCATCAATGGCAGCCGACAGCTTCTTGAGGTCTATTGGTTGAAGTCCGACCGCGAGCGAGTCTTGAATGGGAAAGTCGATCCCGGCCAGGACACGGTCATCACGACCACGCTTGGCCACCGCTTTGCGGTTACCGGAACGGAGGATAACTCTGAGGTTACCGTGACCAGTGTCGTGCCCGTACAGGCATTGCGATTCGATCCACCTGATCAACACGGCGTGCCGGCCTTTTATACACAGCGCATCAGTGCTGGCGGCTTTCCGATTGTGGCGTCAGCGAAAGCCAATCCTTACGCACTCCGCGAAGCCTCCTACCTGTTTGACCTCATGCTGGCGAAAAGGCCTGACGTACGTTCGGCCATGATCCAGAGTGGTGCGCGTCTGTGTATCCTTGCGCACAACGAATTTACGACGGATCAGCCGGAACTCGCGCGGCTCGCTGAGAGCCCCATGAACCAGTTTCCCGGCGTCTCCGGCAAGGACTACTGGGATGCGCGAGCGCGTGGCATGGGGGGCAGCGAGCGGGATCCCTTCTGCTCGTGTGCTGAGGAGAATCTGCTCGGTTACCCGGGCGATCCCTATGCAGCGGAGTGTATCCTCATCCATGAACTCGCTCACAACATTCACTTGCGCGGCCTGGTGAACGTCGACCCGACCTTCGATGGTCGGCTCAAAGCGACCTACGAGGCAGCGATGGCGGCCGGCCTGTGGAAAGGTAAGTACGCCAGTGTGAATCACCATGAGTACTTTGCCGAGGGCGTACAGTCGTGGTTTGACAACAACCGCGAGAACGACCATGACCACAATCACGTCAATACGCGCGAAGAGCTGAGCGAGTACGACTCGCGGCTCGCCGACATCTGTCGTGAGGTCTTCGGCGACACCGAGCTGCGGTACACCAAACCCGCCACGCGACTCAACGGACACCTAACGGGCTACGATCCTGCTAGTACTCCGACGTTCGAGTGGCCGGAACGCCTGGGAGACGCAAGGGAAAAAATCCGTCAGGCCGCTCAACAACGGGACCAGACGTCGTCAAAACCATGAGTGACTGCCAACAAGTCACAATTCCTTCCATTGCTCCGGTTGTTGAGTTGCACGATTCAGAGGAGATCCTAGATGGGACGGCCCGATTGCGAATACAAGAAGCCCGCGTTGTGGTTACACCAGGCTCGCGACTCCATTTCGAGTTGAAACTTGATCGCGAAGGCAACGCCAGCGTCGATGGCGAAAGAATCGGGCTTGATGAACTGAGGGCAGAGTTCGCGAAGTTAAAGCGAGAGACGAGCAGCCTATTTCGTGTGCGGATCAACGCCGCTTCCGAAGTGATCGGCCCGCACAAGTCGTAAGAGGCGGTTCGGGTAGTCGGTGTAAATCCGGTTGACACCCAGTTCGAGAAATCGTTTCAATTCGGAGTCGCTGTTCACGGTCCAGGCTCCGGCTTCCAGGCCCGCCCCGCGAATCTTATCGATCTTCGCCTGCGTAACGACCGCCTGATTCAATACCAGTGTCTCGAATCCGTGCTGCTTTGCAGTCGCAATGTCTTCGTCGATGTTTGACTCGCCACGATCCCAGAACACCGGCAACTCTGG
>CAUJKL010000842.1 GCA_963204995.1 Planctomycetota bacterium
CTCGATGAAAGCCGCCGAGGAAGTCCAACAGTGCATCGGCGTTCTTCTCGTCCAAATTCCCAGTCGGCTCGTCCGCCAGCAGTAACTTGGGGCGGTTCAGCAACGCACGGGCCATGGCGACACGCTGTCGTTCGCCGGCACTCAGCTGACTCGGGCGATGGGTAATTCGTTCGCTCATACCAAACTCGTTCAATAACTGCTTGGCATACTCGCGGCTCGCCACACGGGCGGCTGCGGGCGCAGCGACGAGAACATTGTCCAGCACGTTCAAATAAGGAAGCAGGTGGAACATTTGAAACACAAACCCAACGTTCTCTTCGCGGAAACGAGCTCGCTCGCTTGACGAAAGCTTTCCCACGTCGTGACCGGCGACTAAGACGCTGCCCGAGTTCGGCAATGCCAGTCCGCCCAGAATCGCTAGTAACGTTGACTTCCCACTGCCGCTGTGACCCTTCAATGCGACAAACTCACCCGCCTCAATCGACAGTGTCAAGTCATCCACGGCGCGCACTTCGCCATGTGCCGTGCGATACACTTTACTAACACCAGCGAGTTCGATCATCAGAGTAAGCACACCTTGCGAGCTTTTAGCGAGGACGTAACACGACGAAAGTCAGCCCAAAGAGGACAAGCAGTGCGACGCCGATGCCCACCCCGACAATCCAGACGCTCGTCATGCCGGAAGACGAGGAAGTCGCGATGGTACTTGGCGGTGGTGAGGCAGGAACAGCAGTGACCGTTGCCACTTCGGGGCCGGTGGGTGTTGCCGAGAGTTCCGGATCAAGCGACTCTTCGGTGGCCGTTGCCTCCAAGGATTTGTCGCTCTTGTTGGCAGTAGGAGTCGTGTTCGCATCCACGTTTTCGGTCGATTGTTCGATGATCGTGTTATCGGTAATCGGCTCTTCAGACTGGGCTGCGGCGACTTCCGTAGCGACGCTCGAACCGCTGTCTGGGATGATCAAGTCGGGAAAGAACATCTCCGGGCCGAACTGACTTTCATTTCCTTCTTCGTTGCCGAATTTATCGGCCAGGGCAGCAGCAGCCGAATCCCAGTCATATCGAACCAGCAAATCGACGCCAGGGTTCTGTTCTTTGACGGTGCAAGAGCATGCACCGCTGATGAACTCGATCTCGCGAATCAAATTCTCGCGTGTGATCCCCTTGCCGATGTACGGTAGCAAAGCCCTTGCTCGTCCATACACCAGGAACACCATCGGGCGTTCTTCTTTCGCCAAATCGGGCTCCATCGCCAGCAGCGAACGAATAAACCATTGTTCCTCGGCGTCGTCTCGATCGATCTTGATAAAGCCCAAGTCGTTATTGGACTGATCGGCCTGTGACTCACTTTCGGCGGCACCCTTCGCTGGCGAGATGTATAAGCTGACTTTCCCTTCTTGCACCTCGGTGACCAGACTCTTCAAAATCGCTTCGGTCGCTTCGGTCTCCGCCGCGTCTTTGCCGCCCAGCATTACAAAGACCCCGAGCTTGCCAGTCTCGAGTTGAGCTGCCAAGCTCTTACGGACAGGCGACTCGACGAAAGACTGTACTTTTGCCTCGTCGAGTTGTTCGAATGAGATACCAACGCCGTACGGTGTCGAGATAAAATAGGTGGGCAAGTCTTTATCTTCTCGTCCGAGCCAGGCCTTCTTCACATCCGGGGGGACGGAAGCCAATTCTGGGTCTTCTGTGATATTGACCGGGATGTAAGCCACATTCGCGCGACTGTCGCCGCCTCGTTCGAACTCAGCGAGTAATTCCTGGACACGTTGGTCTTGCTCACTCGGAGTTCCCGCATGAAAGAAATAGACTTCATAGGGAGCAGGTTGCCAGCGATACATTGCATACCGATAGACGGGCGTTTCGCACGCCATCACGACGCAAGCGGCAACGATCACGAACAGACAGCCTGAGCAGAGACTCTTTAGCAGCCTTCCCATGGCGGTTTCCTTAGGTGGGTAGAATGTCGTCGGGCCATTAAGGATACCAGCCCCTGGTAGCCGTAGCAATTCACCACGGGACGTAATCGTAAAGCAGCTCACATGCGGCGAGCCAACAAATCGACCGGACGGCGGAAAATCCACTGAGCTACTTCACTGCGACCCGATTAGATAAACTCGTTCTGTGAAAGTCATTCCAGTTATCGACCTGAAAGACGGTGTTGTCGTCCGTGGCGTGGCGGGTAGGCGAGAGTTGTATCGGCCCGTCGAGAGTTTGCTGGATTGCGAGGCAACCCCGAGAAGTGTCGCTGATGCGTTTGTCAGGCACTTCGAATTCGACGTGGTCTATGTCGCCGATCTGGATGCGATCGCTGGTTCGGAACCAAATTGGGAGGCATACGACGCGATCGCGACGGCCGGATTCCGTCTCATCGTCGATGCGGGAACCAACTCAATTGACGGCGTTACGCGTTTCATTGACAACTCGCTGGCAACCTGCTGGTGCAGGGGGGTGGTCGTGGGGCTTGAGTCTCTGCAGAGTGAGCGAGATCTGGTGGGGGTACGCGATGCAATTGGAACCAAGCGGGCGGTTTTTAGCCTTGATCTCAAAAACGGCAAGCCACTGACTGATCTTCCGGCCTGGAGAGAGTCAGAGCCGATCCAGCTGGTCGATGCGGCAGTCAACGCTGGATTTGCACGGCTGATCGTCCTGGATCTTGCCAGCGTTGGCGGAGGTCAGGGGGTGTCGGTACGAAGCCTCTGCGCCTCGGTTCGATCGCGGCATCCGCAATTAGAACTCACATCTGGAGGTGGGGTGCGAGGCGTTTCCGATATCGAAGAGCTCGCGGCAGCGGGCTGCGATGCGGCGCTCGTCGCTTCGGCCCTGCACAATGGCCAACTATCCTCCGTCGATATTTCGGGCTATAGAAATAGCTCGCGCAGCGGGTGACCGTGACATGCAGAACCCATGTTGGGATTCGTCCTTCGTCCTAGTTCATCCACGGGGCGTCGCAGCTACCTTTCCACAGTTCCGAAGTCAAACTGATCCAGAGGTCGGGCTGCCTGCCAGCTTGACACTTCAAGGTGCGACTAGTATGTTAACCCGCTTCAGAATTCCACTAAGTTCTGTACTTAAACGGATTTCGAGCGACTCGTGCTAGACGAATCTTGGCTCGCCAGGACGAAGATATAGCGCAACGACCGGTGGTAAGACATGGCGAGCGTTTCACTTGAAAGCGTCTCGAAAGTCTTTCCCGGCAACGTGTTGGCAGTGAATAACATCCGCTTGCACGTGAAGGACGGCGAGTTTTTGGTTTTGCTCGGCCCCAGCGGCTGTGGCAAGAGCACGACTCTTCGGATGATCGCCGGGCTCGACGAAGTGACAGAGGGTGAGATTCGGA
Organism: Planctomycetota bacterium; assembly: GCA_963204995.1. Lineage (GTDB taxonomy): Bacteria > Planctomycetota > Planctomycetia > Pirellulales > Pirellulaceae. Next base: position 3,338 of record CAUJKL010000842.1, read on the forward strand.
TCGGTGATCGCATCGTCAACGGTGTGGCTCCGAAAGATCGCGATATTGCGATGGTATTTCAGAACTATGCCTTGTACCCGCATATGTCGGTGTACAAGAACATGGCTTTTGGATTGGAACTGCGTTACGGAGGGAATGGTCTTCACAGAACTTGGAAACGGTTGACGAGCCCAACCGAAGCGGCCAATGTGGCGGCGAAGCGTCGCGGAATACGCGAAGCGGTTCGACAAACGGCGCAGGCATTGAACATCGAGCATTTGCTTGATCGGATGCCTCGGCAACTGTCTGGAGGTGAGCGGCAACGCGTAGCACTAGGCAGAGCCATTGTCCGCCAACCGGCGGTTTTTTTGTTTGATGAGCCGTTGTCGAACTTAGATGCGACGCTGCGATTGGAAATGCGACGAGAGCTGGGTGAGTTGCATCAGCGACTGTCGACGACGATGGTTTATGTCACCCACGACCAAACGGAAGCGATGACCTTAGGAGAACGAATCGTCGTGATGAATTGCGGCGAAATACAACAAATTGGAAGCCCGACGGAGGTCTATGACCGACCTGAATCGCGGTTCGTCGCGGGATTCGTAGGTTCACCACCAATGAACTTTGTCCCCGGCGGATTAGCGACAAGCGCTGAACGACATTCGTTCGTTGCCCCCGGGTTGAACTTAGTACTGAGCGAGAAACGGTCACCAACGCTGGCGGCTTTAGAAGAGCAGCAAGATGTGGAGTTAGGTGTTCGGCCGGAAGACATCATTGTAGAGAGGTGCGAGACATACGGCGGCGTGAATTGTGGAAGCGTGTCGTTGATCGAGCCGCTGGGTGATTGCAAGTTATTGCACATCGCCGTCGGTTCACAGCAGATTTCCAATGATTTCAAAACCACCGAAGTCCAACGAAACGAAGCTGTCCGACTGGTCTGCAAGGTCGGGCCGCGTGCGAACGTCACAATAGGCGATTGTGTTCGCTTGCGGTTCAATGCGGAAAACATTCATTTGTTCGATACGACCAGCGGTGACAATTTGACATTGGACAGAGGATAGTCCTTTGCGACCCCAATTAGGTCGCAACCGATAACAACAGGAAAGCAAAAGAGGGTCCCAATGAGTTGGAATCCCGGTGAAGTCTTGCGACTCGTCGATTCATTGCATCGCGATAAGAACATCGATTCGGAGTACGTCTTTCAGGCGATCGAGTCGGCGCTCGTTTCTGCTGCGCGAAAACAGTACGGCGAAGAGTCAGAAGTCGTGATCACCATCGACCGTGCCGCAGGGACGTTGGAAGGCAGCCGCGACGGCGAAGCGATCGATCCCGAAGTGATCGGGAGAATCGGCGCTCAGACCGCCAAACAAGTGATCATCCAAAAGATCCGCGAAGCCGAGCGAGATGCACTCGTCGAAGAGTTTGAGGAACAGATTGGTCAAATGGTTTCTGGCGTTGTGCAGCGCGCCGAAGGCGGTGCGACCACCGTCGCTTTAGGCCCCATCGAAGCCATCTTGCCCCGCAGCGAACAGATTCCTGGCGAATCACATCATGCCAACGAACGCGTGCGTGCGATTGTTTACGAGGTCCGGCCCCAAGGAAATCGCGTCAAAGTCGTGCTGAGCCGCAACCACCCGAGCCTTGTAGCGAGACTGTTCGAACAAGAGATTCCCGAAATCGCGGACGGCGTGATTACCGTCAACGCCATGGCTCGCGAACCCGGATATCGTAGTAAGGTCGCAGTCAGCAGCTCGGATACGCGAGTTGATTGTGTTGGAGCCTGCGTCGGAGTTCGCGGTAACCGGATCAAGAACATCGTCGATGAGTTGTCCGGCGAGCGAATTGATATCGTTCGTTGGAGCGACGATCCCGAAGTTCTCATCCCCAACTCGCTGCAACCTGCGGAAGTCGAACAGGTGCTGCTGTGCGACATGATCGGTCGTGCGATCGTTCTGGTTCGCGAGGACCAGTTGTCGCTAGCCATTGGCCGACGTGGACAGAACGTCCGGTTGGCGAGCAAGTTGTCCGGCTGGGACATCGAGATCATGACCGCGGACGAGCTGGAAGAACAGATCGAACGAGCCGTGTCCGGCTTCTGTGAATTAGAAGGCATGACCGAAGAACTCGCTCAAAGCTTGGTCGAGCAGGGCTACCTCTCGTACGATGACCTAGAAGTGATCGAGCCCGATGCGTTACAGGAGATGGGCGGCTTGACAGAAGAGCAAGTTGAGCTGATCGTTAATCAAGCGGAAGTCCGCGCCAGACAGGCAGAAGTCGTTGCTTCCGAAGCGCGGCGGCAACGCAAGATCGATAAGATAGAAGAAGAGATGCGTGCTGCGGCCGAAGCAGACGCACAACAATCGTCAACGCCGCCGGGAGCGACCACCGAAAACGCACCGGTAGCGACTGAGAATTCGGATCAGGATGGAGACGCCAACGCCACCTAGCCAGGACTTAGGGAGAGGCTCACCATGTAGCACCCAACTTGTTTGAACCTGGGAACGCGGCTCGACGATCGAGCGTACCGCGCCCCCGAAAGGAATGCCGAGAGTGCCAATTCGCATTTACGCGTTAGCAAAAGAACTCAAGATCGACAGCAAAGAGCTAGTCGACATCTGTAGCAAGGCTGGAATTACCGGCAAAGGGTCCGCGTTGGCTAGTCTTGAAGACGCCGAGGTGGATAAGCTGAAGTCGTATCTGGCAGGGGGCGACAAAAAGAGCGCCGCGCCGCCAGTTGCCGTGCCGTCGGTCGCTAGCGCCGGTGTGCCCGTGCGGCCCAGTCCGTTAGCGGCCAGAGTGACCGTCACCACCCCGCCGGTATCGGCGGCACCCGCAGCTCCTGCGGTCCCGGAAGTGTATACGCGCAACGACTATATCACGCCGGTTGCCAAAGGAAAGATTAAGGTCATCGGGTCGTCAGCAGGTGAAAGCAAGAAGAAAGAGTCGGGCGCAGACGAGCCTAAACCGAAGAAAAAACGCGAACCGGTCATTCGGCTTGCGGAGATGCCGGACGCTCAGCAGCCCACCCCGAAACCCGCCGCGAGCGAGCCCGTGGCACAGAAGCCAGAGATTCGCCTTCCCAAGGACGCGATCGCCGGCGCGAAGAAGGGAACTGCCGCTCCGCTTGAGCAAATCGCCGCGAAGGCTACCGAGAAGGCAGCCAAATCACCACTTGCTGGCAAAGGCGGGCTCGGTCGCAAACCTGCTGCCGCTACGACAGGTGATGGCGACGCACCCTTGAGTGCGGCACGCGGCCGACGTGGTAAAGCTGCGAAAACGATTGACGAGAGCGAGGGAGTAGGGCGTGGCCTGGCCGGTTTGGCGAGTGCCCGGGCCGATCGACAGAAAGCCCGGAAGACGCGACCTGTGCAGCGTTCCCGTGGGTTCGGTAAAGAAGATGACACTTATCGGTCTCGCCGACGTCGGACGCTCACGCGGAAAGGCAACAATACGGCCGCTCCTCGAAAGGGGAAAGCTTCGCTCGAGCTTCCCTGTACGGTTCGCACCTTCTCCGAGGCCGCTGGAATTCCCTCGGCACAGGTGCAACGAGCCTTGATGGGCCTCGGCATGATGGCGACGATCAATGCCCAGATCGAAGACGAGTATCTCGATTTGCTCATCGCGGAACTTGGGGTCGACGTCGAGTTTAAAGCCAAAGAAACGCTCGAAGAATCCATCATCACAAGGATCCGCGAACAGGAAGACGACCCAGATCGCGTTCAACCTCGACCGCCGATCGTGACTTTCCTGGGACACGTGGACCACGGCAAGACTTCGCTTCTAGATCGCATCTTGGGCATCGATGTCGTGTCTGGTGAGGCTGGTGGTATCACGCAGCATATTCGCGCCTACAAAGTTGACAACAACGGACGCCCCGTCTCGTTCGTCGACACACCGGGTCACGAAGCGTTTACGGAAATGCGGGCTCGTGGTGCTAATGTCACGGACATTGCCGTCTTGGTGGTCGCAGGGGATGACGGCGTCATGCCGCAGACCGAGGAAGCAATCGCCCATGCCAAGGCCGCTGGTGTGCCGATCGTGGTGGCTCTGAACAAGATGGACCTGCCGGGCGTCGATGTGAATCGAATCATGCAGGAGTTGGCAACTCGTGACCTGCTCCCGAGCGAATGGGGTGGCGACGTCGAAGTGATTCAAACAAGTGCGATCACCGGCGCGGGAATCGATAACCTGCTTGAGACACTGCTGGCGATCGCGGAACTCAATGAATACGTCGCTGACCCCGAGCGTGATGCCTTGGGCGTTTGCCTCGAAGCCCAACAAGAGGGCGGCCGAGGTGTCGTCGCAAAGGTGATTGTCAGAAAAGGAACACTGCGAGTGGGCGACATTGTTGTCTGCGGTCCGTCACACGGTCGCGTGAAAGCCATGTACGACGCGCTCAATCCAACTCTGCCCGTCGAAGAAGCAGGGCCTTCGACGCCCGTTAACATCACTGGACTAGACGTGCCTCCCGGTGCCGGAGATGCCTTCTACGTACTCGAGGACATTACGGAAGCTCGCCAAATCGCAGAGACAAGGGCGACAAGCAGTCACACGCGCGGTCTAAGCGGCCAGGGCACGACAAAGATTTCGTTCGAGCGGTTCCAAGAGTTACTCGCGGGTGGACGGTTGGGACAGACGGAAGAAGCGACGGTCCTGAATGTAATTATCCGAGCGGACGTGCAAGGTTCTCTGGAAGCGATCAATAAGGAGTTGGAAAAACTCGAACACCCCGAAGTACAGATCAAGATTTTGCAGCAATCGGTCGGTGGCATCACAATTGGCGACGTACATCTCGCCGACGCGTCGAATGCGGTAATCTTGGGCTTCAACGTCATTCCGGACGAGGCCGCTCGCGGGCTGGCCGATGATCGAAAGATCGAGATTCGCCGCTACGATATCATTTACAAGATGACCGAAGACCTCAAGGCAATGCTCGAAGGCAAGCTGAAGCCGGAAGAGCGAGTGATTGAACTGGGTCGGGCGCTCGTGAAGCAAGTTTTCGCCGTAAGCAAAGCGGGAACGATTGCTGGATGCTATGTCATTCAAGGTGCCATCGAGCGTGGCTGCCGCATCCGCGTCAACCGCGATGGTCGGACGATCGGCGACTATCCGCTCGATTCGCTACGCCGCATCAAGGACGACGTCAAGGAAGTAACGCGTGGTCTGGAATGTGGCATTAAACTTTCGGGCTTCAATGACATCAAACAAGACGATGTGCTCGAAGCTTACAAGATCGAGGAGTTTGCACGGACTTTATAGGAAACCGGCAACGTGAACTTCCGACGCTTCCTCGCCCCTTCAGATCGGTCGAAGCCCACTCTACATCATTCGTCCAACGATCCCCCATGAACTCTCGCCGACTCTTAAAAGCCGCTGAAGCCATTCGCGAAGTCGTCAGCATGGCGATCCTGGTTGATTTGACGGATCCCCGAATTGCCGACGTGACGGTGACCTACGTCGAGGTGGCTCCCGACATGCGTCTGGCACGGGTGCATGTGTCGATTATGGGCGACGAGACAAAGCAAAATCTGTGCCTCCGCGGGCTGGAGAGTGCCAGCGGTTTCCTGCAGAACAAAGTCGGAAATCGCATCGACACTCGGTATACTCCGAAGCTCAAGTTCGTCATCGATCAGGGCGTCAAACACTCGCTGGCCGTCGCTCGCATTCTGAATGAGGTTCTTCCTGATCGTGACGAATCGAACGAGGCACAGTCCGACTCCCACAGCGTTACGCCCAGTGATGATTCTGGCGATCCGTCAAACGTCGACGATTCGTCGGAGACTTCGACAACTTCTGACACCTAGTTTTCCCAGGCGATACACCACACCATGAGTGCTTCGAACCGCGCGGATATCCTGACCAAGACGGCCAAAGTCCTAAAAAAGCATTTCAAGCCGGCTGCGCCTCCGAGCGATCGATCGGTGTTGGAGCATTTGCTTTATGCTTGCTGCCTGGAAAAGTCAAAGCACGATGTCTGCGATGACGTATTCGCAAAACTCCAGGCGAGCTACTACGACTGGAATGAGGTGCGAGTCACGACAATTGCCGAGTTGGCAGAGGTCATGGCACCGCTGAACGACCCGCAACAAGCTGCGAATCGCCTAAAACGAGCACTTCAAGGCGTATTCGAGAAGTACTATTCGTTTGATATTGATATCCTTCGAAAGGGAAACCTCGGCAAGGCCGTTAAAGAGTTTGAAAGCATTAACGGAATCACGCCGTTCGGTGTCTCGTACGTCGCGCAAAACGCGCTCTCGGGACATTCGATTCCCGTGAATTCCGATGCGTTCAGCCTCTTTATCACCCTGGATGTAATTACAGAAGCCGAGGCTGCTAGCGGCCGCGTCCCGGGACTCGAACGAACGGTTCCGAAAACCAAGGGCGTCGAATTCGGATCGCTGCTGCATCAACTAGCCGTCGACTATGCGACGTCACCATTTTCGTCAAAGGTCCGTTCGATCATTCTGGAAATCGATCCAACCGCCAAGGATCGATTACCTAAGCGAGCCGCAAAAAAGACGGCCAAGAAGGCGGCGTCAAAGAAAACGAGCAAGGCGAAACCCGCCGCGGAACCCGACCCTGCGCAGAAGACGGCCAAGAAGTCATCCACGAAACGACTCACGAAAAAGAAGCCTCGTTAGTCTTCAATCGGGCACGCCGAATAACGATCGGGCAGGAGCCCGGAAGGTCTTGAAGTTACTGGAACTCCTCGACGGTTACGCCGACGTTCAAAACATTTGTGCCAACTTTGGGATTCCGGATCAAGTCATGGCAGCGTTTGGGCGAGGGCTAAGCCGCGCTCGAATGAGACACGTTGTCACGTGCATTACCTCGCATCAGCACGCGATACGACGCAGATAAGCGGGTAAGGGAGTGGATGGAGGTCCACTCCCTCCCCGTTATCGCAATGAGGTTGCTTCCTCATATTTTCCGGCATGCGGGTTTCCCGCATCGGCAAGTTGGGCGTCGATCTATCGTCGACCGGCTGCTCGGATTCCGCGGGTTGCTCGGCCAGGCTGGTCTAAATCTCCGGCACCACGTCGAAGTATTCGTCGTCCTCATTTTTGCCGCCGTGCCCCTTGCCGACCTGATTTTCGCTGGCGACGAATTCGATCGCTTTGATCCACTTGACTACTTTGTAGCCGAGTTGGTTCTCGACGCGCAGCCGCAACGGCGCTCCGTAGAGTCCGGCAAGCGGCTCGTAGTTCATCTCGTAGGCCAGAAGACATTGGCAGTTCAACACGTTTTCGAGCTGTTGCGTGTCGTAGTATTCACCGCCGTACAGCCTCTGTGAGCGTTGGGGGTGACCAGGAGACAATCCATAGCCATTTGTTGCTTCGATAAGCAAACCGCAATCGTCCGCGAATGAATCTTGAAGAATTCGACCAGATTCCGTTCACCATGCACAGTTCTTGAGCGAGTGAGGGGCGTTGGTCAGTTTTGCCCAGAAGGCCAAGTTGCGGCGGTTCGGTCAGAACGAACATGGGCGCTCGGACTTTGCAATAAGCACGTCGCGACGACAGCAGCGAACGGGAACGTTTGGCACGGGGCTTGCGATCGAACGAGAATCCGATCGCAGACCAGTTGCCGGGTCGAACATGCGTTCGCCCGAGTTCAAGTTCCCGTTTCAATAAGGAGAGACAGATGAGAAGGAGCATGTTACTGACGATGGTGACCTTGCTGGTCGCTGGTGTGGGTTCGCTGCACGCAGCCGAGCCAGGTGCGGTGAAAGCGGCTGTAAAGAAGGGCGAGAAGCCCAAGGAATCGCCGGGTTGGATCGTGCTGGAAGAAGACTTCTGGTTCCCGTGGCGATACGAGTTTAGCAATTGGGTGCATAACGCCGGCGTCCACTTCCGGCAGAACGAAGAGAAGGCAGCGGCCAACGAAATCATGAAGGCGGAATCGTGGCTGCGGTTTGCCGCGACGCACGCGTTGCCGGAAACCCACAAATCGCTGATCGCGGCCGCGGATGACTTGCATTCGATGCACGAGGACATCGGGCAGGGGAAACTGATCACGGCCAACCGGCTTGACATGTCGCTGGCCCGTGCCGATCGCGCGTTGGCCGAGTGGCACTTTTTCAATGCCAAAGACAGTCTCGGACGTAACGACGAGAAGTACGCGGCGCAGCATCTGCAGACAGCCGCTCGCTATCTGTCCGACGCTGCGAAGTGTGCGCGTTACGAGTACGGCACCGAGACCGCAACCTTGTTTGAAGACATCAACAAGGATGGCAACTTGGTTGCCGAGGGCGTGACGGTTGAACGAAACCGGCTGAACGACAACTTGAAAGCGTTGGAGTTCGAAGTCAGCAAAATGGGCTCGGTGCTCAAGAAGGCTTCTGAAAACTAACCTCAATCGGGACGACGTCGCAAAGACATTGCCGGTTTGCCATTCGCTAGACTGTCAACGATAGCTCGCCTCACGATCGATTGGCCGAGGCGAGCTTTTTTCTTTGTTTTACGTGCCCATCGGCAAGAGTTCACCATCCGAGTTCTGCGCGAGGGGCTTACGTTGACACCGCGTGACTATCACATTCTCGACCACCGCATGCCGCAATGTGGCGACCGCATCCTGCGAGCTTCGGCCAGATTCTATTCACCGCGCACAAAGGATGAACGCGCCACCAATGCGTGTCTATTTTGCGCTCGCCGCGTAGTCGCTGCGCGCGTCGCGAAGATTCACACAGCCAGAAACCCTGTATCCACGTTGGCACAACGATTGC
>CAUJKL010000843.1 GCA_963204995.1 Planctomycetota bacterium
ATGGTGCTGCGACCGCGTCGCTTCGCAAAGGGATGAAGAGCGACGACGAGTTCCTCAAGACGATCAGCGCTTGGGCACTGGCGAGAACAAATCCAACGAACAAAGAGCTGGTCGCGGAAGCGGTTGGATTGATCGTGAACGCCTTCCAGAGCGACGATGTCCATGTACGTCAAGCAGCTGCGAGAGCGATGGTGGAGTTTGACGTGGATCGCGAAATCGTCGCGCCACTGCTCGTGAAAGCACTCGAAGACAAAGACCCGACCGTTGTCGCCAACGCACTCGCTGCCTTGGCTAGTTTCGGTCCGAAAGCACTCGGGCACATCGACGACGCACTCGCCAACAAGAGCTTGCGACATTATGCGGTCCGTTTGGTCGCACGGCTTGGTAGCGAGGCCGACGTAGCGGTTCCCGCGTTGATTGACGCTTTGGGAAAACAAACCGACAGCCCCGAGGACTTGGAGTTCACTCGTGAGGCCCAGTTTGCACTGTCGGCCATTGGCCCAGGAGCCAAGGATGCGATTCCAACTTTGGTGAAGTCGTTGTCATCGGCAAACGAAGGTGTTGCCGCCAGTGCCGCCTATGCGTTAGGGAAGATTGGGGCCGATGCCCGTGCGGCCGTTCCCGCCCTGGTACGAGCAGAAGCCAGCGAGAGCGTCATTGTTCAAGCGGCCAGTGTCTTTGCACTGTGGCAGATCCAGCCGGGTAATCCGGCGCGTCGCATCAAGGCTACCTCGCTGTTGCTCAAGGCTTTGGAAGACGACCGTGAACTTGTTCGTGCCGGAGCCGCGACCATGCTCGGCGAGCTGGGCGGTGGCGGCGAGCGAGCGACTGCGAAGTTGAAAGAAGTTCGCGAGAAGGATGCCGTCGACTTCGTGCGGCAAGCCGCCGACGAAGCTCTCAAAAAGCTGAATCCATAAAAGATCTCTGGGTGAACGGCGATAGCTATCCCTATCTTTATGACATCGCGACCGAGCGCTCTCATCTCTTCGACGGGCGATCGGAGATCGATATCGTTTTTGATCCGTCGACCGGGATTGCGATAGCGAGTGGGCAGCAAGATCGTGTCCTGTTCCGTTTCGAGCAGGAAGACGGACGGTGGTTCTTGTCGCCGGCCAAAGCCGACGTTTCGCTGAGCGTGAATCAAAAGCTCGTCGATGGCAAGTTGTTGTTGCAGCATCTTGCCATCATTCAGGCCGACGAACGCCTGCTCGTCTTTGTCGAGCACGAAGATTCGACGACGACAAGTTCCTACTCGGCAAATCTGTGGCTACTCGGCCAGATGCTCGATTCGCCACGCTCGCCAGGTGCTGAGTCGCAGACGAAGCAGACGATTCACGTCAGCGAAACGCTGCGGGTTCCGTTCGATCAGATACGACGCATGGCCGACGAGGTCGTGCCGCTCGAAATACCCGGTGCCATTCCGCTGCCAGACAAGCGAGCGGTCATCGGTCGCGATGCCGATCGCGCGGATATCTGCTTGCCCGACGTACGCGTTTCACGCCTGCACGCGGCGATTGAACGAACCGGTCCGTACGCGACCATTACAGATCTGAAGAGCGCGAATCGAACTTTCGTGAACGGCGAAGCGATCACCAAGCCCAAGGTGATCACGGACGGGACGCGGGTGCAGATCGGGCCTTATACGTGGGTCTACCGTGGGCATGCACTCTATCCGCTCTGTCGCGAGAACAATGTCGAACTCGTGGCGCGAAACCTGGTGCGACAAGTGCCCGATCGCCGAAATCGCGGGCAGATGAAAGTGATTCTCGATGATGTTTCGTTAGTCGTACGACCGCGCGAGCTCGTCTGTATCCTCGGACCGAGCGGATCGGGCAAGACAACACTGCTTTCGGCGCTCAGCGCTCGCGTTCCTGCCAATCAAGGAAGCGTACTGCTTAACGGCGAGAACCTCTACGCCCACTTCGACGCCTTGAAGCAAAACCTCGCCGTTGTTCCGCAGCGCGACGTGATGCACGACGCGTTGCCGCTCAAGACGGCGCTGTGGTACACGGCCAAAATGCGTTTGCCGGCCGATATGTCGCGGCACGACATTGAAGCGAGAATCGACGCAACACTCGACACCGTCAGCCTCGTGCAACGCCAGTTTACTCAGATCCGGCAATTGAGCGGTGGACAGATCAAGCGAGCCAGTTGGGCCAACGAAGCGATCAGTAATCCAAGCTTGATCTTTCTGGATGAGGTAACGTCCGGCCTCGACGAGCAGACCGATTCGGAAATGATGCAGTTGTTTCGTCGCATGGCAGACGAGGGCAAGACGCTGGTCTGTGTCACACACAGCTTGAGCTATGTGCCCGACAACTGTCACCTGGTCGCGATTCTGGCGGAAGGTGGTGTGCTGGCCTTCTACGGCCCGCCCGAAGCCGCGTTGAAGTATTTTGGAATTACACGACTCGGTGACGTGTACCAAGTTCTTAAACAGCACACGCCCGCTGAGTGGAAAGAACGATTTCAAAAGAGTTCGATCCATCGCGAGTACGTCGAACGTCGGCTGCCAGAGACCAGTGGCGATGACGTGCGAACGACCAAGCGTCGTCGTCCACTTCAGTTGCTGACGATGTGGCGACAGTTCCACGTCTTGCTGCGAAGATACCTGGCCATTCAGTGGGCCGACAAACGGGCCTTGGCGATGATCTTTGGGCAGTGTTTAGTGATTGCCGGTTTGCTGGTCTGGCTGTTTGGCGATATCTCACATCTGAACGTTGATACCGAAGTCCAACTGCGCGAAGAACAGCTCTACGAACTTCAGTACGGAGGCTCGCTCAGCACGATGTCCGCTGAGGATCGAGAATTCCTGGAGGCGGACGAAGAGTACATTCGCCAGCGCGACAAGCAGCGAAAGGAACTCCGCATCGAAGCGGAACTTGCCAAGCGAACGGACCTGTCGTCCAAGCTCTTGTTCCTATTGTGCATCTCCTGCATTTGGTTTGGCTGTAACAATTCCGCCAAGGAGATTGTGAAGGAAGCCACCATCTACGGCAAAGAACGCGATGTCGGCCTGAGAGTCGTCAGTTACTACGGCTCGAAATTCGTCTTGTTGGCAATCATTAGCATTTTGCAAGCGTCACTGTTCTTTTGGCTCGTCAATCGCTTCACGCATTTAGGCGGCGATGCGGTTGGTCAATGGCTGCTCCTTTCGCTGGCCGCAACAACGGGAGTCGCGATGGGACTGGCGATATCGGCATTGGCAACGACCGAAGACTTGGCGGCGACCGTCGTCCCGATGTTACTGATCCCGCAAATCATTCTGGCCGGATTGATCGCGCCATTACAAAACTACACTCTCGAGTTTTCGGAGGTTTGCATCCCGGCGTATTGGGCGTTTCAGGGCTTGCTCACGACCATGGAAAGCTCGGTGCAGGAACGACTACGCGATGCAGACTATCTGACCCTGTCAACGAACTGGACGCCCGCGTGGAGCTGCGCAGTGCTGGGGGTCTATGTGCTGGTGTTTGCCGCGGCAGCGATTGCAGCGCTACGTATTCGCGACTGAACGACAAAGTTGTCGGAAGCGCCTATGATCGGTACGTTGCGGCAGCGCTGCGACGACCGCAGCACCAAGATCCACAGTGTATCGCGTAGGCGGTACGGAATTCCGGCGACGAGGTCTTGAGCTGCCAACCGTGACCTTTCCCGAGGTATAGCGCCGTTCCCAACGGGCTCTTCCCGGACGGCGTCTCAGCGTTCTGTTTTCGGGGAGAGGCTGTGAAGAAATCGTAGGGTGCGTGAAACGCACCACAACCTGTCGCGGGTAGTGCGTTCCACGCACCCTACATGCTGTGTCGCTAGCACCCATCGATTTGATTTTCTCACAGCCTCGGAGGGAAAAGCGCGACTTCCTTACTTGGCGTTCCGGAGGTGATTAAGGGACGGAGTGGAAATCTCTGACCAGACGGAAACCAATGACCGCGTTCCGATACGACTCAGGGGCACAGCGACGAAGAGTGGAACGAACCTCCGACGCATGACATTCAAAGGAGCCGCCGCGCCACACTCGATCCTGTTTCGTGTCGTCGATGAATAGGCCAGCGACGATCGATAAGGTTGGATCGATAGCAGACGCATCCGAGTAGATCGCATAATACTTATCTTCGCACCATTCAAAAACATTGCCGTGCATATCAAACAGCCCCAAGGTATTCGATCTCTTCTGACCAACGGGATTCGTGTTGATGCCGCCGATGGACGCGTACCACGCATGCGATTCTAATTGCGACTCGTCATCGCCAAAGGTGAATCGAGTGATGCTCCCAGCACGACATGCGTACTCCCATTCGGCTTCCGTCGGCAGTCGATACGTCACCTCCTCTCTCTCGGACAGCCATTCGCAGAACGCTACCGCGTCGTTCCAGGAAACATTCACGACGGGATGCTCATCCGTTTGTTCGGCGTCAAATCCAAGGGGCGTGTTCCAGAGGAAGTCAGGAGCTACGACCATATTGCCGTCTTTCCAGCCGGAACCACCTTGGCCTTCTCTTTCCGCGTCTGTTTCGTATCCAGTCGTCTCGACAAACTGACGGAATTTGCCACGTGTGACCTCGTGGATGCTCATCGCGAAGGGTTTTGTGAGTGTGACGTGGTGTTGCGCTCCCTCGAACCGAATTCGATCCGTATACCAACGGCGAAGTCCTTGTTCTTCCGCTTGTGTCAACAGCTTTGCAATCTCTTCTTCGCTGCTCCCCATCAAGAACTCGCCTGGCGGAATCACTCGGAATTTCATGCCGAGGCTATTGGTGATTTCGACCGGCACGTTCAGGTAGTTCGCCCACTCGACTTGATGGTAGATCGCCTGCTCGGCATCATACGACGCGATGGCCGGTGGAGGAGCGTCGGTAGGCGAGGCATACCAACTCTGTTTGTCACTCGCCTCAGAACCGGCGGTCACGTCGGCTTGATCGACTTGGGGTGCTCGGTTCTCGGTAACTCCTTGCGTACCGTCGTGACGAAAAAACATGGCAATGCCCAACACCCCGATGGCGACACCGGCAATTGCCAGTACAAGCAACCTAGCCGTTCGCGAGCGAACGCGTGTCCGATCACCGGTTGGCGCTCGGTCTACGGCCACCTTGCCATTCGTGGCAAGGTCCGTCGACGACCTCCCAAATTGCAGCTCGTGTACTTGAACACTTAGCAACTCGGCTACTACGGCTGCTGATTGAAACCGCTCGTCCGGCGACTTGGCCATCAGTTTTTCGATGATCTCAATCAGCCAGGCTGGCATCTGGGGGCTGACTTCGCGGAGCGAGCGGGGTGGCTTCTCGGCGACTTGACGCAAGATGCCCAGCGCCGAGTCCGCCTGGAAAGCCGCTTGACCGGCGCACATCGCATACATGACACTGCCCAGGCTGAATAAATCAGATCGCATGTCAATCTCTTGCCCATTGGCTTGCTCGGGCGACATGTACTGGGGCGTCCCGGCAATCAAACCCGAGCTGGTTAGCCGCACTTCCGCGGCGACACGAGCCAAGCCAAAGTCAGTAATCTTGACGAGCCAAGTCGATAGCGGTTGCAAGCCGTTGACGTGTGGGTCGATTTTCTCCAGCAGAATGTTCGCCGGTTTTAAGTCTCGATGGATCAGGCTCTGCTTGTGAGCAGCCGCCAGCCCTTGCGCCATCTGATAGGCGAGGCTGGCGATTTCGCTCGCCGTTGGCTTGCCATTCTCGCGCAGATATTCATCGAGCGTCGTACCTTCGACCAATTCCATCACCAGGAACGGAATCCGGTCAACTTCTTCGACTGCGTAGATCGTCACCACATGGTTGTGGCGGCTGACAGCGACCGCGCGCGCCTCGCGCAGAAATCGTTCATGCACCGTGTCATCTTGAGAGATTGCGATTGCTAAGATTTTGATCGCCACGTCGCGAGTGAGCTTGGTATCGTGTGCTCGCACAACGAGCCCCATGCCACCTCGCCCGATCACAGACTGTAGGCGATAGTGTCCCAACACTCCGTCGGTCGGCAAATCGGCGTGGCGTATAGCATCCCAGGACGCTTGCCACTGGTCACGCCACAGTGTGTGCAAGTCGATCCCGCTCGTCTTGGTATCGTTGCTGAAACCAGAGTTCTGGTCGATCGTATCTAGTATGGCGATACGCGCACCATCGAGATCTGCGATACTCTGCGTCGCCAGCCCCCGAATCTCTTCAGCCCACTGCGGAAAACGCGCGGCGTATTCGTCCGGCGCTGGTGACTCGCCACGAGTGCGCCGTTGTTCGATTTCAAGTTGCACCAGCTCGCGCACAATCAGCCGTTGCTGCGGTTGGGGCAAGCCGACGGCGAACTGCTCGATGCGAGTGTCCGCATCCACCGCGAAGGCGAACTCGAAACGATCGCACAGTGCGTCGAGTTCATAACACTCGGCAACCGGGAATTGTTTCCAATCATCATCGACGCTGGTCAATTTACGCTCCGAGTTTGTGAATAAGATAGATGTAAGTTGTTGGAGTCCAAGCTTTAGCGTGTCGTTTAGCCAACGTAAACAGGCTAAAACCTGGACTCCAGCGATCAAGCTGGACCAGTCCCTTCTGTAATCTCTAATGTCCGTTTGTCCTCCAACTGGGACATTTTTTCGGTCGAGGGCACCGTGCCGCCTTCGTCCCGCCAGGCCCTGCGGATGACAAGCAGCTTGCGTTGCACGGTCCGTCGTGTGCAATCCAGTTCCGCCGCGATCTCCTCGGCTGTGTGATTTTCTAGTCTGAGTAGCGCGATCCTGCGATACGCGTCGTTCGGCAACAATGCCAAAAGCGCCTCACACGTCTCGCCGACTTCGGCGGCGAACTCTGGTGTCGGCTCGCGTCCCGCCAGCGATTCCACTCCGCCACGACCGTCGTCTTGCTGCTCTTTCGGCAGCCGCAGAAAGACTGAATTCTGAGCGACGCGCCGAACGTCTCGTTTGCCACGCGTTTCATACCGCACGCGTTCGCTGATCTTTCGCTCGGCAATCGTCAGCAGCAGCCGCCAAAAGTCGGTGCGATCGGCAAGCTGATATCGTCGCTCGCGGACGCCGAGAAACAGGCTGTGAAAGGCGCTGACTGCCACATCGTCGTCGTCGTAAGTCGCACGAACGTTAGCCGGAATCCGTCCTCTGATCAGATTCTGCAGCCGTACACAGAAATGTTGGTAGATGTCCCCAGCTGATTCTGAGTTTCCCTCCTCTAATTGCCGCAGCCAAGCGGTTACTGGCGAGTCGCTAGTACGGATATCCAGATCAGGTCTGATAACGGAATCGGACAAGGGCACTACTCAACGACAAGGTTTAGGTGCGGGATTCCTAAGAGTATTGCAATAAGTATCCATGCTGGCGTGTCGTTTTGCAATCATCCCAGCAGTCTTGTTTGGGCGTTCCTGCGGGTAAGCCATGAAATATTCTCCAAACAAGTTTCATTTTCCATGTCCCACTTTCGCGCGTGAAAGGCATTACGTCCGTGGATCGGTGGCATTTCGTCGTTCTGACACTCCCGCATATCCGCGTTGCCCTGTCCAAGTTTTTACTTGCAAAATTGGAAACTCCCCATGGCTTTTGAATTCTTTAGCGGTCGTCGTCGCCCCGTTCGAACGAAGCGCCAACCCGCGAAACAAGCTCGACGACATCGTCGCATTCTGTTTGAAAGTCTCGAAGATCGGCGGTTGCTGGCGGCCGTTTGGCACAATGCGATTATGCCAACGGATGTCGATAACGACGGCACGACAGCTCCCGTTGATGCCCTGATGATCATCAATAAGCTCGAAGCGGATGGGAGCATGAAATTGCCTGTGCTCGCCGTAGGAGAGAGCCCCAGTGCCTACTACGATACGACGAACGACGGATTCCTCTCAGCAATCGACGCGTTGATAGTCATCAACTACATCAATCCAGTCCTGATCAAAGACATCATCGCGCTCAGCCAGCACTATATGCAAGTTGAGCTAAGCGGGCCGGCCACCGCCGAGCTGTTTAATCCTGACGCCTATATCCTCACCGGCCCCGACTCAACACGGCTCACCGTGCTTAATGTCGCGGCAGGCGATCGGCCGGAAACGTTGATCCTGACCACCAGCACGCAAGATACGGTCGCTTACAATGTCCAGCCCAATTCGCCAAAGCTGCGGGCCGAGGGCGAAGGTGAGGTAGTCGGGTCTTCGACGGCCGAGCCCTTCTTGGAAACCGCGATTGCATTGACCAACAAGAGCCTGCTGTTGACGTTCAGCAGCCCGCTTGATCGCATCACGGCAGAGGACGCGGGTTTCTATCGGATCGCCGTGGGCAATGGAGACGCTCCAGCTCGAGACATCGGTCAAATCAAAGTCGACTTTGCACGCCTCCGACCTGATGGCCGCACGGTCGAACTCGAGACTTCGTCGCTAGACAACATCGAGTACCTGGTCAAAGTCACCAACGTCAAGAAGGCACCGGCCTCGGAAGATGCCCGCATCAACCCGACTCGCAACACGGCCACCTTCTTTGGCATTGCTACGACGCAGGGGCCGGTGTTATTGAGTGCCGCCTCGACCGGCGAAAATACAGTTGTGTTGACTTTCGACGAACCGCTTGCCGCCAGCAGTGTCGACGTCAGCGACTTCCAGTTGCGATCCGGGCCCAATACCGCCAGCGGTGATTCGCTGCGGAAGAGTTCCGCGCCGAGTTGGAACGGCGGGTTTTCTACGAATCTCACCTTCGCTACTAATGAAGATGTGGAAGTGATTCACCATGTAACCGACCTGGGTCAGATCGGGATGCTGGGCCTGTCCGCCACGAATCAAGACGAAACGCACAACTCGATAGATTTCGCGGTACACTTCTCGGAAAACGACCTCTTCGTCTCCGAAGATGGTCTTCGCAAGGGGCAATTTGCATCTCAGGATGTACTTAGCGTTGGGGATACCCTCAGCGTACGTCGCGATTCCGCTGGCCAGATCACTTACTGGCGGAATGGCACCATCTTCTACACCAGTGTCAAAACACACACCGGCCCGCTAGTGGTCGACGGTTCGCTGTTCAATCAGACCGAGAAGATTAGCATCAAGGTCGATGGCCAGCAGCGAACCGACTGGGAATTCACCGATCTGGTCGGAGTGAACGTAGTTGGCTCAGCGACCAAACCGCTGGTGATTGTTGCCAGCGCGCTCGACCAACAGGGAACGCAGGTCACACTCACCACGGCTTCGCAGCCATGGAACTCGAGATTCGCGCTGAACGTCGCGGCGGTCACCGATCTTTCCGGGAACCTCATCGCACCGGAAGCGGCCACTGCGGTATTCACTTCCGCTCCAGTTCAGACTGCGGCGCTCGAGAATCCCAAGGTGGTTGGCGCGATTTCCACCAGCAACACCACCATCGTCGTCTCCTTCAGCGAGCCGATGAGCGACAGCGTGTTGAACCGAGCCTACTACTCGATTACTCAGCAGACCGTGAACCCGGATGCCGGCGTACTCCTGGTCACCGGCGCTAGATTCGTCAGCCCCACAAATTACTCGGCCGTTGAACTGACGACAGCTTCACAAAGCGAGTTGGAGTACAGCGTTCATGTCGTCAATGTGCTCGACGTAGCGGGAAATCCCTTGTCCGTCCCCAAGGACTTCGTCACATTTGACCCCAGCAGATCATCGTTCCGCGGCACACCGGCTACCGGAAGTCAACTCGTGGATTCCGACGGCGATGGCTTGACCGACGACGCGGAGCAGCGTGGCTGGGTCGCCCGTTGGGAGCTGACTGACGGGACCATCGTTACCAAGAACGTGACCAGTGATCCGTTCAATCCGAACACGGACGGGGATGGGTTCAACGACAATTCCGAAAAGGCGCTCAGCCTCGACCCGCGCGACTGGGACACCGACGGCGACCTGCTGGAGGACGAGTTTGAGTTCAACCATCTCTTTAGCAATCCTGGCAATCAGGATACGGATGGAGACGGGATCGACGACTACACGGAGCACCACGACTTCAAGACTTCCGCCATCTTGGCGGACACCGACGGAGACCAGATCCCGGATAACGTCGAGATCGTGCTGGGCAATCGCAATCCGCTGGTGGCCGATCTGCCCACCCCGCTGATCGAGGTGGGCGATATCAAGTTGGAGCTCCAAGTGACGTTCACCGAGACCACATCGGAAGGAACCCGCGAGCTTGACGCGAAAACTGTCAGTTCGACGCTTCAGCAGAGTGAAAGCCGCGAGCACAGCCGCAGTAACTCCGATACGCAAGAGGGCCACGCAAATTTGACCGTGGGGACCGAATACGAAGTTTCAGGGAAGATTTTTGACCCGGGCGGCACGTTCACTTCCAACGTAGAGGTCGAAACCGGTTGGACCGGAAGTTGGACCTCGGAGTCGACCGCCACTTCCGCAGCGGAAACGCAACGGGCCTACGAAAACTCGCGAAACACAGAAAAGGAGGCCACCATAGGCAGCGAAGTGACGCGCAATGTCGAAGGCGCGTCGATGCAGATCACGCTGTTTCTCGACAACGCCAGCGATCTCGCTTACCGTGTTAAAAACCTGCAAGTGACCGCCTTTATCCAGAATCCTAAAAATCCAACCTCGTTGACTCCGATTGCAACTCTGCTGCCCAACGCCGAGCCTGCGGAAGGCTACACTTTCGGTCCGCTGATCGGCAAACGAGGCCCCTTCATCCTCTCCAGCGATCAAATCTCCCGCGAACTGGTCGAGAGCCAGTTTAAGAACCCGCGCGGGCTCGTGTTCCGCATCTCCAACTTTGACATCGTTGATGAACTCGGTCGCAACTTCGCTTTCACGTCGCAAGATATTGCGGATCGCACGGGCGCCTTGGTGATCGACCATGGAACGTTCGACAGCGACAAAGACGGCGAGGGTGACGGGGCAGAAATTCACCGCGTCGCCACCGGCTCGGGCCGCATCCTAGATGTTCGCTCCGTCACGATTGAAACGCTCGAAGAGCAGCGCGCAGCATTTGACAACAACGGAAATCACACCGGGATTACCCTCCGTAGTGCGCTGGCCGCCATTGGCCTGACGCATTACATCGAGACAGCACGCGGTGATGCGAGCCTCGTCGAAACTCCCATGGCAACGCTCACGAACGACGAGATCGAGAACAGTTACTCGACGTATTTTGATGACAACGGCGCCGAGCGGATCTTCCGAATTCGCGGCACGGCGTCGCGGATTCTCATCGACAATCCTGCCACTCCGGAAATTGAGGCTGAAACGCTGCAAACGGAAGTGGCACGAGCCTGGGAGATCATCACGCCCACCGGCATCGACAGGACCAACGTCAGTCTGGACGAGCGGATTCTCAACACGGGCGGCGACATCAAACTGGCCTTCGTCGTGGATCTCGATCAAGATCGCCTGCCCGATGTGTTGGAAGCGATTTACAATTCGTCGGACAACCTCACGGACACCGACGAAGATGGGCTCGATGACCGCTACGAAGCACTGGTCGGCTGGACGGTGAATATCGAAGGCCGTGGCTCGTATCGCGTCCTCTCCAGCCCCTCGGCATTAGACTCCGACGGGGACGGCCTGACCGACGCCGAGGAGGCACCCGGATTCCGGCCGCTGATTGAAGGCCTGATCAGTACGAAGGTGGGCGACGTCAAACAAGCGACCGGCAGCATTGGAGAAGTCTATCGAGTGGGCGACCCGATTGTTAACTTGCCTTGGCCGCAAGATGTGGCCCTGCCGACATCGAACGTGGGATTTGGGACCGACGAAAACCTCGGAGCACTCGTCTTCTGGGTTACCGATTCGGGCAATAACAAAGTTGTTAATCATATCGACTCACACAGGGGCGTAGTAAGTAGAACCTTGAGCAAAACTTTCACAGGCTCAACGGAGGC
>CAUJKL010000844.1 GCA_963204995.1 Planctomycetota bacterium
CCGATAGGGCTGACACAACCCTTGCCGGGGCTGTAAAGCCCCGGTTGCTAACACCCAACTCGGCCAAGCCCCGATAGGGGCGACACAGGTGGTGAGGTGTGAAGTGTGTCGCCCCTATCGGGGCTTTCAGCACATATCGCAAATGATTCCGGGGCTTTACAGCCCCGGCAGAGGTTGTTGCGACCCTCCGGGCCGGTGATACTATGCCCGTCTCCAAAGATGTTAAAAGCCCTGGCCTCGGAGGGCCGTCGTACAAGAGAAATCTGCAACGCTAGGGTCAACTTTTCACAACCGACAGGTTTTTTTGACAGCAACGTGCTCGGGTGACGTCTGACACAGAATCTAACACGCGAAGAGAGGGAAAGCGGCGACGAGTCGTCGCACCCCCAAAATACACAACCGAAACTGCAGGCGATTACCAGGAACAGGAAACGTCTATGAAACGGCTGATTGTGAAAACTCTGTCGATGGCTGTCTTCATCTGTGGCTGGCTCGTTTCCATCGCATCTCCGGCCAGTGCCGCCGAACGGGATCGCCCAAATATTCTCTGGATTACCTGCGAGGACATCAGCCCGAACTTGGGTTGCTATGGTGACGACTACGCCCGCACGCCCGTGCTGGACGCTCTGGCGGCCCAGGGTGTCCGCTACATGAACGCCTATGGGATCACCGGCGTGTGTTCGCCGAATCGATCCTGCCTGATCACGGGCGTCTATCCATCGACGCTTGGCAGCCAAGGGATGCGGAGCATGACGCGGCTGCCCGACGCGATCAAGTGTTTCCCCGCATACCTTCGGGCGGCCGGCTATTACTGCACGAACTGCTCCAAAACCGATTACAACTTCGCCACTCCGGAGACGGCCTGGAACGAGTCGAGCCGCACGGCGCATTGGCGAAAACGTAAGGACGACCAGCCGTTCTTCAGCGTCTTTAACTTCACGGTCTGTCACGAGAGCCAGATCCGCGCTTCCGAAGACAAGTATCAGAAGAACACAGCCCGGCTCACTCCCGATCAGCGACACGATCCGGCCAGGGCCCCGATTCCACCGTTCCACCCGGTTACTCGAGAGTCGCGCAAGGATTGGGCCCGTTACCACGACAACATCACCGCCATGGACTACCAGGTCGGCGACGTGTTGGCCCAACTGGATGAAGACGGCCTGACCGACGACACGATCGTGTTTTTCTTTTCCGACCACGGCGCTGGGATGCCGGGCATCAAGAAGTGGGTCTGGCAGATGGGCCTCCACGTGCCCTTTATCGTGCGGTTTCCCGAGAAGTATCGAGACTGGGCGCCTGGAGCCGCTGGCGGGACGACCGATCGGCTGGTGAGCTTCGTCGACCTCGCTCCCACCGTGCTGAGTTTGGCCGGCGTGAAAATCCCCAGCCACATGCAGGGTTCGGCATTCCTCGGATCGGCCGCCGCCGAACCCCGCGAGCAAGTTTACGCGATCCGCGACCGAACGGCCGAACGTTTTGACATGGTCCGCGTGGTTCGCGACAAGCAGTTCCAGTACCACCGGAACTTCTATCCTCAACTTCCGTGGTCGCAATTCACGAGCTACACGGAAGAGATGCCCACGATGCAGATCTGGCGGCGGTTGCACGAGCAGGGCAAGCTCAACCCTGTGCAGAATCGCTATTTCGAAACCAAACCAGTCGAAGAACTCTACGACGTGGCCGCGGACCCGTTCGCGACGAACAACCTGGCCGACGATCCGCAATACGCCAAAGTGCTCAAGCGAATGCGCGATCAGTGTCGGCAGTGGATGATCGAAACGGGTGACATGGGACTCTTGCCCGAATATGAGATGCTTGTCCGGGCGGAAGGCAAGACGCCTTATGATGTGGCTTTCGATCCAGCGGCGAATCCTGTTGAGCGGCTTGCCGAGGCGGCCGATCTGGTCAATCGACGCGACGCGGCAACCGTGCCCGAGCTTGTCAGGCTGTTGGGCGATGACGACCCAGCCATCCGGTACTGGGCGGCCGTCGGTCTGGTCGGCTTGGGCGAAAGGGCGGCCCCAGCCGAAGATGCGCTCGCGGAGGCAGTTTCCGATCAGGCGCCTTACGTTGCCGTGACGGCCGCGGAGGGGCTGTGTCATCTTGGGAGAATCGACGCGGCAATGCCGGTGCTGCGCGCTGGCCTCAAGCACGAGTCGCCCTTGATTCGTTTGCGGGCGATCAACGTCCTCGACCGGATCGGCGAGCAAGCCCGACCGGCGATCGATGCGATGAGGAATGCTCGGATCGAGAACGGCGGGCACGTCGGAGACTACTTGAACCGAATGAGTGTTTATGTGCCGGCGGGATTGACGAGAAAGGAATAGGAAGATGAGATCACAGCGAATTTTGCGACACCCTTGCTGTCACGTTGGAGATAACTTGAGCTCGCGAGGTGCCTGTCCCCGTTTTTGAACCATGCCTTCATTTGTATTCGTAGATGGGTGCAGAACGGGTGTAGTCGTGTCAGCTTATGGTGTAAGAATGTCAGAGCAGCAGCTTTTGCACGTTTCTGGTATTTGGATCGGCGTGTCTGACGATCGCCACGTGCGATTCGCTGGTTGGTTCACATCGACTAAATGACAACTGACCGAGGACACGCCCTCCGCAGTCACTTCGGCGATCCGCGTTCGTGACTCATGACGTTTTGTCCTGAGCCAGTCAGCAAATCGCGATTGTATCAGATTGACTACGCGATGGCGTACGATTCCGGATTTCTGGCGACCCCCTGAATCAAAACGATGGCGTGTCGGGTACTGCCAATCCGCCGTAGTTCTAGCGCAGTCCAAAACTACAGAGGTCGATTTCACCGACGCAGGTTAACGCAACTTGCCAATCCGCGCGGGGCACATCGCTCGTCGACGGAGAAACCCTTCAGCGGGGTGGTGTGATGGCATTTTCGGCCATGTTACAGTGTGTGTGACACAATGCGGCGAACTTCGGATTCGGATGATGACCGCTCACCTTATCGACTGCAGAGTTCGCCGGCGTCGTCAGCGTCCACGTCGTTTTTCTAATCTAATCGGGCAAAGTGACAGGACTTCGTCGGTTGCACCAGATTCAGCGACAACGACGAGGCAAGCACAAGTCTTGAGAATTTTGGCCTTCGTCGACGGACGAGAGGGGTGATAAACTGGTGCAACGCAAACGGCGAACCCGGCAGCACGTGATCGAGGAACTCGGAGTCAATTTCCTCGAACGACAGGTCCTTCGTCGGGGACACCAACTCCAGCGTCCGAGTTTGCGTGAGTATGGCTGGGATGCAGTGATGTTCCACTTTTCGCCTGATGGTTCCGTGGAGAACGGTGAGGTCCGTTTCCAAATGAAGGCGACCGACGACTTGAAAACGAGCCGCGGGATGATTCGATGCCGTGTAAGAACCGCTGACGTGTACTACTGGTACTGGGAGGATTCACCGTTCGTACTGGTCGTCTACGATGCGAACAAAGACCGAGCTTTTTGGCTGCACCTACGCCCGTACGTTGATGATCATCCTGGCCTGTTAGAGTCGGACCAATACACAATTACGATGCGGATACCGATCACGAACAAGGCAACTTTGCGAGCTGTTGATCAGTGGCGTGAGTTGTCGCTTGGAAATGCAAGATGAGGAGAAGCTTGGTGAGCACGCTCGAAATCACATATCAGGACATTCATGAATTGTTGACGAGCCTCGGCTTCATCCTGGAGATGCGCGTGCCGGAACGCGCTGCCAAGGTAGCACCCCCAAGGGAGACTCTGGTATACCGGCACGAAGAACAAGGCACCGTGCTGAAGTTCCCTTCTAAATCCAATAAACCGGCCCTGCAGGGAGAGATCCTGTCACTGCGAGCACACCTTGTTGGGAACGGCCACCTGACGGACGAAGCATTTCTCGGGTTTCTGGATCGCAGTGCTGTTCGCACGGGATCGGCCAACGATTGAATCGCGCCAAGCGGCTTCCAGCCGCTTCGGTCGATGTAACTTCGCCCCGCAACATGAGTATCGTTCAGAGTTCCGCGCGCGCACTCTCTGTGAGCGCTACCGGGTATCGCCGCATCTCAGAAGCAGCCCGGTCGTGTCTTATTCCTGCAGGAGCAGCAAGCCGTGCAGCACCTGTGACTTGGGATCCGAAGAAAACCGCCATCGTTATCGTCGACATGTGGGATGATCACCATTGCGTCAGCGCTGCCCGGCGCGTTGTGGAAATGGCACCACACATGAACCGCACGATCAATGCGGCGCGGCAGCGCGGCGTGCTGATCGTCCATGCACCCAGCGACTGTGCGAAATACTACAAGGATGCACCGCAGCGGCAGCCAATCGAATCGGCTCCGTCGGCCAACGCTGCGGTCAAGTTTCAATGGAATTACTTTAACCCCGAACACGAAGGCCCGTTGGCCGAACATCTTGAAAAGGGCGGCTGTTCCTGCGATACGCCTCAACCGTGCAGCCCGTCGGCGATTGTCTGGACCAGGCAGATCGATACGCTCGAAATGGGTGAAGGTGACGCCGTTAGCAGCGACGGCCAGGAGATCTACAATCTCTTCGAGCAGCGAGGCATCGACAACGTGATCATCATGGGCGTCCATACGAACCGCTGCGTCTTGGGGCGTCCGTTTGGGATTCGGCAGATGGTGTATCTCGGCAAGAACGTCGTGTTGTGCCGCGATCTGACAGATTCGTATCACCGCGACCCCGGAAAACATTTCGAAGGGCTCGATCTGATCATCGGACACGTCGAGAAGTACTGGTGCCCAACGATCACCAGCGCCAGCATCAGCGGCGCGCCCGCATTCCGATTCAAGCAGGCTGCGCGCTAAGTGGACACGACTCCTTCCAGCGCGAAGTATCGCCCTGCTTCCCCGTCCGCTATTGATCATGCGGCAGCGCATCTGCCGGTAGCGGCGACGCCATTGCAGTCGGCCTTGCCTTTCCGTTTTCATTACCAGTTGCGACTCAGCGCGGGACAATTGGCGGTGCAATAGGTGGGATTCCTCCTCTCGCTGCGCGGCTCGTCGCACCAAGTTCGTATTCGACCAAGAAGGACTTGTGCCGTCCCTGGAACTAGTGTCCGGAGCGCCGATGACGTTTGGAATACCAGTTGGCGTATCCACTGAGCCAGTGTTGCATGCCGGACGCCAGGTTGGGCTCGGAAGTTCGCAGGAGAAGGTGGATGTAATTTGGCATCCAGCAATAGGCGCTCACGTCCCACGCAGAGCGCTGCACTTCGTCAGCCAGACCGTTTGTGAACCGAGCCTAGTGACCGTCGTCATGAAGGACGGCCCGGCGACCATCACCGCGAGTGACGACGTGGTAAATCGCACCGGGGAACTGCAGACGCGGCGGTCTGGGCATCGTTCAGGGTCATTTAGCGTGGAAAAGGGCCTTGATCGGACCTTTGCGCGGGTAGCGGTGCTAGCTTATTGAAATGGCACCCAGGGTTGATGTTTCAATGGTAATAGACAGCCATTGAAGGAGGTCAACTCATGGATGCCAAGGCTCAATCTACTTCCGCCGACCCGTGGCGGGAATCACCCCAGTGGCAACAAGCCTGTTTTCGACAGCAGGCCGAAACGATCGGCTTTTGGTGGCAGTCGCCGCGAGCGGTCGCACACCAACTCGGACACTCTGATAGCTCCCTGCGGTACTGTCTGCGGCAGCATCGCCAACGCTGTCAAGACAGCCGTTGGCCTCGCCGCGTGGTCGACTTCCTTGATTCCCCTGACGGAATTGAATTCCTCCATCATCTGCATGTCGCGCTCCATCTGGTCTTCGGACAAGCCAACGATTGCGGTCTGCGGGCGCTGAGCTGGTTCCTGAAGCTCAGCGGGTTGGACGAGTTTCTGCCTGCTTCCTACGGCGCACTGCAAGCCTTCGCCGTCCACCTGGAAACCTCGCTCGCCGAGTACGGCCAACAGCAAGAGCAACAACTGGCCGCCGACATGCCGCCGAGGGAAATCACGCTGTGCGAAGACGAAACCTTTCATCCGCAAATCTGTCTGGTGGCCATCGAACCGGTTTCCAATTACTTGCTGCTGGAACAGTACGCCGCGGCCCGCGACGCAAACACTTGGCACCAAGCCATCGCCCCACGGCTGGCCAGTTGGTCGATCACGGTCATGCAAGTCACCAGCGACGAGGCCGCAGCCCTGATCGCTCATGCCGAACAACATCTCGGTGCTCATCACTCGCCCGACTTGTTCCACGTCCAGCAGGAAACGGTCAAAGCCACCGGCTTGGCCCTGGCCGGTCAGACGCGGCGGGCGTATCAGGCTGTCACCGACGCCGAGCAGACCACCGCCGAACTTCGCGCCGAGCAGGCCGCCTGCCAAGAACAATGTCCGCTGACCGCGCATGTCGCCGAGTTGCAACAGCAAATCGAACAGGCGTTGATTGCCAAAGCTGAAGCCGAGCAGCAACGGACCGCTTGTCAGCAGCGTCAGCAACAGGCGACTGAGGCGCGGCAGGCCTTGTCGCACGACTATCACCCGATCGATTTGGAGACCGGCCAGCCGCTGGAGGCCGAGGAAGTCTCGCGGCGGCTGAGCGGCCACTTTGACCGTCTGGACGAGATCGCCAAGGAAGCCGGCTTATCGGAATCGGCACGCCAGCGATTGGCCAAGGCCCGCCGTGTGTTGGACCCGATGATCGCCACGATTGTGTTCTTTTGGAGGACGGTGACTCAGCGGCTGGCGTCGAGGGGCTTACCGCCGGACGTGAGCACTTGGCTACGAGAGCAACTGATTCCGGGGGTCTATCTGAAGATGGTGGCGGCCAAAGCGTTGACTGCGGCCCAGCGCGAGCTACTGCGGGCGCGGGCCGAAGAAGTGTTGGAGCGTGCCCGCTCGCCGGACGGCGTGTGGGGGCGGTTGAGCGTGGCCGAGCAAGGAACGCTGGACGGCTTGGCTCAGGAATGTGCGAGCTTTTTTCAGCGGAGCAGTTCGTGTGTGGAGGGCCGCAACGGCCAATTGTCGCTGAAGCATCACGCCTTGCATCGGCTGACGCCGCGAAAGCTGGTCGCGTTGGGAGTGCTGCACAATTTCATGGTGCAGCGTCCAGACGGAACAACGGCGGCGGAACGTTTTTTCGGCCAGCGTCCGGAGCCGCTGTACGCTTGGCTGGTAGGTCGTCTGCCGTTTCCAGGCCGCCCCTGGCAGAAGAAGCACTGCGGCTGATCTCTGCCATCAGAGCAAGCCGCACAACCAAAAGCTCGCCCTTTGACGAGTGCGTCAGGTGTGCGCGCCGATCCATCCCATCCCCGGCCATCCCCGGCCATCCCGTGCCACCGTCACATCGCTAGCAAAATTCGCAAGACTCCGATCAAGGCCTGGAAAAGCGGACCAACGTTGGTTATTCTATTCGATTGGAAACCGAAAACTAAGTCTGACCCATGTGAAACACCCACAAATTGGGCCGCCAATTCGCGGCCCAAGAATTGTTCGGCGTCTTGGAGAGTCGATCGTGTACACCCTTAGCAATGTCGAGATCAGTCGGTTCGACCTAACGCGAGCAGCAGATTTCATTCGCTGCTGGGCGCCTTTTTATCGCTATCGCGTCAAGGTTTTTGAGAGTCCCCAGGAGATCGACTACTATGAGGAACTAAACCTCGGAAGCGATCTGACACGCCAGAATCTCGAGCGGCTGCTGCGGTGGAAAGATCCGCAGCGTCTCACCGAGCAAATAATGACGGGCCCTAATCGGGGCGAGCGCAACAAGACGGTTGACCGCACCATAAAGGCGCTACCGCTCCTCAATCGATTCCGGCGACGCGAGATTTCCGAAGAAGATGCCCTCACAGCTATTTCTGAGGTCTTCCAGTCCGGCGTTGTATTCCAGGTTTTCCTGCTGCACATCGCGCAGCCTCATGTCTATCCAATCGTGGATCAGCACGTTTTCCGAGTCTACAGCGTACATCGTGGCCTCAAAGAAGAAGACCCAACCTGGACCGCATACCCTGGATACCAAGCTTACTTTTCGGAGATTGCTCAAACTATCGGAATCGCCCGGACGACGAGTGGCGTCCGCGACCTCAAGCAGATCGACAACGCGCTGATGGCTTTCGGTCAGTTCTTGAAGAAATATCGTCGTCCATCAGCAACGCCGAACTAGTCGTTAGGCGCCAACGCGGTTGCGTGCTACTATCGTTGTTCGTCTTCAGTCGTCGGAGGTACGCTGTGGCAACACGCATCGCTCTCGTCCAGTGCGTGAAACAAAAACGCGACTCGGCGGCTCCCGCTCGTAATCTTTACTTATCGCAGCTTTTCCGTGGCCTTCGCCATTACGCTGAAACACATGCCGACGCCTGGTACATATTGTCTGCGGAGCACGGCGTCCTTCGCCCGCAACAGGTTGTTGAGCCGTACGAGCGCACGCTGAATACGATGCCCAAGCGGGAACGCCTTGCCTGGGCCGAGCGCGTCCAGCATCAACTACTCGACCTCCTGCCAGTTGATTCCGAGGTCATCTTGCTTGCCGGGTTACGATACAGGGAAGACATCGAGTTATGGCTTCGCAATCGAGGCTTTCCTGTATTCGTGCCGCTACGAGGACTGAGGTTTGGCGAGCAATTGCAACGATTGAAGAAGGCTGCTGAATGACACGAACCACGCACGATGACCTCGATCGGCTTTATTCACTCCTTGCACGTCTCGCCGAGACGCCAGGTCAGGGGCAACCGCTCAGTGACCTTCCGGCGCGCACGTCGCTGCCCGAGCGCGGTGTCTATTTCTTCCGGGAGCCGGGTGAACACCGAGCAGCTAATCGGGCTGTTCTGAGAGTCGTCCGAGTTGGTACCCATGCAGTGAGTTCTGGATCGAAAGCCACTTTGCGCGACCGGCTCAAGACGCATCTCGGCACTCGAACTGGTGGTGGCAATCATCGCGGATCCATCTTTCGACGTCATGTGGGGGCCGCGTTGCTGACTCGCGATGGAATACCTTTGGCAACGTGGGGCGTCGGTTCCTCCGCTCCTCCTGCCGTTCGCACTAGCGAGAGTGCCCGCGCCGGCGAAGCGGCATGCGAGAAACGCGTGTCCGAGCACATTGGGGCCATGTCCGTGTTGTGGGTACATGTACCCGACGAATCTGGTCCCGATAGCGCGCGAGCATTTATTGAAAGGAACGCCATCGCGCTGCTCTCTAACCAGCTTGCTCCCATCGACAGCGCGAGCGAAAGCTGGCTGGGTCGATTCAGTCCACGGTATGAGATTCGTGATAGCGCGCTCTGGAACCTGAAACACGTGGGCGAAATGTATGACCCTTTGTTCTTGGACAAGTTTGAGTCGTATGTGATGCGGATGTGCGACTAGTGGTAGCAGCGACGGGGGTGGCTGTGGCTGAGCTTCGAAGCCCCAGTGACACGGCGAACTGATAGGGATTTTACTCTCGACAGGGTCGAATTTTGGCTGTGATTTGGAGCGTTGTCAAGCAATTCGAGCGGGATTCATGGTGTGACGGCTGGGAAACTCGCCCCGCGTCATCTTCGGGGTTATTCTTGCTTGTCCGGGGAGCGAATCGCCCGCTGCTCGTGTCAGAATTGGGTGTCGGTGGGCGATCATTTTGCGGTCGGGGCGCACCGCGATCGTATCCTGGTGGCCGGCGGCAAAATTAACCGATGGCCGAGCCGGTTAGAGGAAATCGGGATCGAGCACCAACTGCAACTCGCGCCTCGCTTCCCCTTGGGACTCCCGGTACTCGGACTCAAGGTATTCGGGATCGGGGACCGAAGCGCCCATTACGACAACACCTGGCGCGTGGACGCGAAAGTCTTTATTTCCCGAATGTTCTGTCCTCAACAATTGCTGTAAGGGAGACCGGATTCCCGGATGAGCCGCGACAGCTCGTCCGCTTGTTCCTTATCTAGTTCGACCGGCCTGTAGAAAGTTAAATCCATTTTCCCACCGACGGCTAGTTTGCCGACGCGCGCCTGCGTCTGGCAAAATCAATGGCGGGAGAATGCAAGGCATGGCAAAGAAACAGCTCTCACCGAAATATCAAGTCTGGGTTGATGCGCGCAAACGGCTTCACCTCACCCACGCCCAAATTCAAATGGCCCGGGAACTGGGGATGAATCCGAAGAAACTTGGTCAGAAGGCAAACGACCATCAGGAGCCGTGGAAGGTGCCCCTTCCCGAGTTCATCGAACAACTTTATCTCACGCAGTTCGGCACGACGCGGCCAGACGACGTCAGGTCGATCGAGCAGATCGTACAAGACAAGAAGCGAAAACAGGCCGAGCGCAAAACACGAAAGCTTGAGACGCGCAACGATGACCAACCACCATCCGATTTTTGAATCAGTTCCACCGGATCACCCGGCGGAGGCAAGCACCTGACTCAGTTGCGCTTCGGGAGCAGGGAGTATGGCACTGCGGGTCCAGCCAGCCGACGCGGACTGCTGCGTTACTTCTCGCGGCCGCTACCCGTGCAAGCTGTTCTGCTTGATACGCGTTCGATTGTTGTTAATCTTTGGCTAAGGATCGCTCGCGAAGCGAAATAGCTGACCGGAATGGCGCTAGCCACCGGTTCTTCGGCCGTCGTGTAACACCGGCGGCTAGCGCCGTGCCGCTCACTTGAAACCGGACAGTTATTTCTCGAACATTCCTAAGCGTTCGCCCCACATCCTCGTCGTGGAGTACGCTCATGCAGGTAGTCTCGAAGCCATTCGCTGCTGTTCTATCGTGTGCAAAGGTCAAGCCCGCGCCGATCTGGTTCCTGGCGATGGTGTGCATGGCTAACGTGTCGTTTGCGCAACAGTTGAAAGTCGTCGACGAAGAACGCACGATTGTCGTCACACAAGCTGACAAGGTTGTTGTCACTTACAACAAGGTGTCGCCACCGTCTCCGACCGGTATCGACCCGATCTACGAACGAAGTGGTTGCCTGCATCCGGTTGGCTCTCCGCAAGGTAAGTTCGTGACGGCAATGTTTCCGTTTGATCACGCCCATCAGCAGGGCATTTTCTCGGCTTGGGTTAATACGACGTACGAGGGCCGGGCGGTAGACTTTTGGAACTTGGCGGGACGGACAGGGAGAGTGCTGCACGAACGTGTTATTTCCACATTCCAGACGGCAGAAGTCGCCGGCTTTGAGGTCGACTTGCTTCACCGCGTCGAAACACAGCCGCCCGTTGACGTTTTGCGCGAGAGGTGGAAAGTCTCGGTGTATCCGACCGATGGAACATACCATTGTTTCGATCTGGAGACCGAGCAGACGGCGCTCACGGCACAACCGCTGATCATCAACGAGTACCACTACGGCGGAATCGTGCTGCGAGGACCAACGCGATGGCTGACCGCGAAAGACAGTGACGCTCGCAAGCAAAGCGATCTCAAGATTGAACCGAGCGAGTTCCTGAATAGTCTTGGCTCCGACCGGGTCAAAGGAAATCACTAACACGCGAATTGGGTCGCTCTATCGGGAAACATCGACGGCGAGCCCGTCAGCATTGCAGTCTTGTCTCATGCGCAGAATTTCCGATCGCCTCAAGCCGCCCGCCTGCATCCATCGAAACCGTATTTTTGCTTCGCACCCTGTGTTGACGGTGCTTTCGCCATCGACCGCGACCATCCTTTCAAAGGTCGATATCGCTTTTTGATTGCGGACACGAAACCCGATCCAAAGTGGATTGATCAGCGGTGGGAGACGTGGTGCAACGAATGACGACTGGCATTTCATACACCTGTGGATGTGCGCCGAGTTGTTGGAGCTCGGCACCACGCACTTCTTGCCCTTGAAGGCCTCGGGACCGGGGTGGTGTCTACTTCCCGTCGGCCAGCGCTTTCACACGCGATTCACGATCCTTGAATGACACAACAAACAAGATTGTCAGCACGACAGAAAGCACGGCCGGGATGGCCCAGATCATTTGCCAATTGTGGGTGACGGCTCCGTCGGCTCCCTGACTGGCGTAATGCGCACCGACAACGCCCGACAGCCACGAACCAACGAACATCCCGATCCCCAGCGTCACAAACGCGTGCAGCCCCTGAGCCGCCCCGCGAATATCCGCGCTGGCCCGCTTGTCGACGTACATTCGCCCCATCACGAAGATAAAGTCGTAACACATCCCGTGAACCGCGATTCCCAGATACATCATCCAATGGGCATCGCGCGCCGTGTCGAACCACGCGAACAGGCCGAACCTCAACGCCCACGCCGCCATGCCGACAAGCAGAATTCCTTTCGATCGAAGAAGCGGCAGCAAAACTGGCAGCAGCAACAGAAATACAACGTCGGACACTTGGCCGATCGTCATCTTCGCCGCCGCGTTGGCGATGCCGAGTTCGTTGAGAAACACGTTCATCCAGGCGAAGTAAAAACTCAGCGGGATGCAGATCAAAAACGAGCACACGATGAACGTGGCGAACGACGGCTCGCGCATCAACTTGAGGGCATCGAAACCCAGCATCGTCCGTACCGAAACTTTTTGACCTGCTCCCTTGGGCGGAGTATGCGGCAAGGTAAACGAATACAACCCCATCACTGCCGCCGCTCCGCACGCCAGTTGAAACATCCCCACGTTGTCTTCGAGCATCAGGCCGCTGTTGACCAGGCCGGCGGCGATCCAGCCAACGCTGCCCGCCATCATGACGATCGGGAATTCCTTGCCTGGGTTTACCGCGTGATGCAGGGTCAACGTATTCGTCAGTCCATGCCCCGCCATATAGCTGATGGTGTAAAGGATGAGCAGCGGATAAAACGCATTAAACGTCTCCTGCATGGTGACGAGATAGAGCAATCCCGCGCCAAGGAGATGCAGCGTCCCCAATAGCTTTTGCGTGGCAAAAAACCGGTCGGCGACGATCCCCGCGAAAAACGGAGAAACGATCGCACCGATCGCCGTGCTTCCGTACGCCAACCCGACCTGCCCCCCTTCGAACTTCAACGTCTGCGTGAGATACGTCCCCATCGTGACATACCACGATCCCCAGACGAAGTAGTGCAGAAACACCATGATCCACAGCCGGACAATCGTGAATGCGGACATTGGAGAAGTGCTTCCGTGGCCACGGGGAAATGAGGAGCTGTCGGGCTCAACGCATCGTTCGTAAAGCGATTTTCAAATTGGGCTGCGGCCGCTAGTATGCGCGGTTGTTTGGGCTACAGGGTAACCTTGACGTGATCGAGCGTCGAGTACCGCTCGTCATTGTCGGAAAGGCATTCGACGCAATATCGCAGTTGGAGACCTTCCATTTCAAGATTGTTCAAAAGGAGAAGCTCTTTGGGCTCAACGACTAGCAGCGAAACTTCTTCCAGCATCGCTACTCCGGCAGCTCGCCACAATTCAGGACACTCCCTTTCCGCTGGTTCAGCCACGCGACGAACTTGCGGATACTGAGGACGAAGCCCTCGAACCTGGGACGCTGCGAGCGGAGAACGATGGCATTGGGATGTATCCGCAGGAAGACGGGAGTGTCATTGGCTTCAGCTGGCTCTTGAGCATCGCCGACCATAACGGCTTAAGAGTGCCGGCGGCGGCTGGCCCTAGCAACGCTCACGCTTCGCCTTTAGCGAATCATTGCGAGTATGTCATCTCACCGGCCAGGTCGACGCCGAGTGCTTGCGCGATCTCTTTAAGCCGGGTCAGGCTCGCCGAGCCGTAGTCGGTTGCTTCGTAGCGTTGAATCTGTTGTTCTTTCAGATGCAATCGTTCCGCCAGGTCTTTCTGGCTGAGTCCAGCCACAATGCGCGCCTCGACGAGGGCTCGCGGCAATTCGTCAAACGAATCGATGTGGATCGGCTTAGGACCGCCTGAGCGAAGTTTCTCGTACTGCCTCACCTCGTCACGCAACTCGCCCAGCTGGCTTCGCAGTGCGTCTTCTTCCAGCTTTCGCAGCCGCGACTTGGCTCCGCTCCGCGCATTGAGTTCCTCAAGCGCCGAATCAAATTTCGCAATTTGCGCTTTCGTGATCTTGTATTGTCGTTCGTTCTTGATCATGGCTGGCTTTCACAGATTCAGAGTAACGATCCCCTTTGGTGCTTCGGTCTCTTTGTCGATTTGGAAGAATTCGAGGAACGTGTTCCCGACAAGATCGGCGGTAAAACTCGATGGGAAGAACTCACAACCGAACTTCGCCTTCTGAGCCGCACGCCGACTCGCAAAGTCGCCGAACACAGGTTCCAATTCAAGCAACCGATCCACATCAACACCGTCCGGTTCCCAGGCCACATCGATATCGCCGGGCTCGTCCTTGTCCGTAACAAAGCTACCGTTGATGAACACTCGCCGGCAGCCAGCTTGGCGAAGCGGCTCCAACGCGGCTTTCAATCCGTCAAGCAACTCGCACCTACGGCTTGTCCAACCGAATCGCTGGACGATTTCATCCCAGGTCGCGTCATGCACTCCTCGCGGCAGGTTGCCACGATCGTCGAAATCTGGCAGCATTACACAACAATATCATTGTGTATCGTCAACGTCAAGGAAGTAGGCCGCAGCAGAGTTCACAGCGATGCAATCAGGGCGCGAAGTGATCGAAAGCGAAAAGGGTCGCATCGACCTGTCCGCCGTGCAGCGGTTCTACGGCGATCGTGAATCGACGATCTGCACAAAGTCGGCTTTCGCTCCGAGGCTGTGATTTTATTGGGTGGGATAGGCTTCCAGCCTGTCAGAAATACGGGGAAAATGACAGGCTGGAAGCCTATCCCACGATTTCTTCACAGCCTCTCCGCGAAAGCACGTTCGTTCGCGGAGCGAACGACGACTATATGGCTGTGACGGAGGCTTTGCGACGCCACGGCTTGGAACGCGAGAGGCGATTTGATTTGCAATGCTTCGCTTGGCGCAGGATCTGACTCAGTGTGCCGGGGTTTCGCAGAGCCTCAACCCCAGCCACCCTTTACCTGCCATCGCGAAACTTCGACGCTTCAGGCAACACGTCGTTGGGAAGTTCCGCGTCGATGAGCCACAGCGCGGACGAGCGCTCCTCCCGAAATAAGCTGGCTCGTGATATCATACCGACCGCCATGTTCGTGGAGAATCTGACATGAAGATCAACCGTCGAGTCGCCTGTCGGGTGCTGGCCGGCAGTTTGTGTGGTTCCAATTTCGCGCCGCGGGCTCTGGCGGACACTGACGCCGTGGATCGCTTCGCAAGATTTCCAGAGATCGGCGTATACCGCAAGCCGGAACGAACGCTGCGTGGCGACGGGTGGCTGTCGAGTATTCGAACCCCCGGGGTTGGGCTGTCTGGGGGCTCGAAGACTCGACAGCCACCCAACCCTAACATCACCTGTGGCAAAGCATTAGCGCGAATTGCTCGGCGGAGACGTGCTTGCCGACGACGACCGGACGCGATTCACACTTGGAGCACATCGCACTCTGGTGCTTGCTATTTCAAAGCCCGATAGGGAAAGGATACGCGGAACATGAATAAAAAGTGGTATTGGCTTTGCCCCGTCATCGTCTTCGTCGCGACTTCAGCCGTGCGCACGGACGACGTCCTGTCGGCGGAAGATGTCCATTCTCCCCGTCACAAGAAAGAGCAGTCGAGTCTGGCTATCGCAGGCAAAAGGTCCGGCCGGTCATACGGGAGGCCTCGTGCCAATGACCGTCGAGCGTATTCCGTGCGTGGCGGCGCTGACGTTCCAAGGACTGCTCGTTACGCGACTCGACGGCGAAAACGCAGGTAAGACCGTTGCCGAATACGAACGCTTGCACTGCAAGGATCGAGACGGAAACGTCGCGTGTTTTGAGTTGGCAAATCGGGTTGCAGGATCAGATCAGAGCTTACCCCTGAACGGGCACTTTCGTGAGCGCTTTCAAAGTGACGAAGCTGGCCGTCCGGAACCGTCACCGCGCGCAATCATTTTGACATGCCGACAGCCGACGCATGGAAGGAAGCTCCGGTTGATCGCCATCTCAGAAATGGCACGATTTGTCGTCGCCTGACTCATAGATATCGCCGGCGTAGCACCACGTAAAGCGTTTGCGCTCGACGGTCCAACCCCCAACGTGTACTGGGTCGCGTTCGGCCACCTGTTCAAGGTGTGGTCGATCACATTGCAGACGCCGAGAAGGTGTCCCTTTGCAGCCTGGTCCTGCTGGAAAGGTATCTGAACCCAGACGTGCAAGGCGGCTCAAAGGCTGATAGCCTATGCTATGTTTGGTGCATCACCCGAGATTATACGAATGCCAAAACTTCACCTGTTGTTCTACATCGCTGTCGCAGTCGTCGGAGTCACGGGAGTGGAGAGTGCCGAGCCGTGGGCCGATCCGAGTTTGCCCGCCGTCACAGGTCTGGAATTGTGGCTGGATGCTTCCCGCGAGACGGCGGCCCGTGACTCGGATCGTTCGATCCAAGTGGACGGCGAGGGTCGACTCGCCACGTGGCATGACGCATCGGGCAAAGGACGCCACGCAGTGCAGCCCGAGCCTGGCAAGCAGCCACGTCTGCTTCAAGTCGAGCCCAAAGTGGGTGCCCCGTCGAGCGAGGCACCCTGGGTCATCCGCTTTGACGGACAGGACGACCATTTGCGCGTCCTCGGCTTCGACCGGCGGTTTACCGACTTCACACTCATTGTCGTCGCCGCGCCGCATTCGAATCCGGGCAACTTCCGCGGCCTATTCGCCTTCAACCAGCGCGACCGCCGTGACTACGAAACCGGTTTCACGCTCGATATGAACTCGTCGTTCTCAGCGGCCTTGAACGAACTGAACCTCGAGGGGCGAGGCTTCGGCGGCGCTCGCGATTTGCTGAACACGTCCGTTCCGTTCGGCACATTGCACGTGATCGAAGCGATCGCCGATTCCGGGGCCCGACAGGTTCGTCTGAATTTCGACGGCCAGGCGCAAGGCACTCGTGAATTCTCTCCCGCGGAACTCGTCGCCGACGATATCACCCTGGGCGCGCGGTATTACGAGAACGGCCCCGGCCCGCAAGGTGTCCAGGGGTTCCTGCACGGCGACCTCGCGGAGTTGCTATTGTTCTCGCGCGTGCTCTCGCAGAACGAGCTCGAGTCGGTCCGCAGCTACCTCGATCGTAAACACGCCGCGCTGCGCGACGCCCTGCCACGAGCGGTCCAACTGGCGGGCCGAGCCGAGAATGCCGAAGTGCTCGTCACCGTGCCCGATCCGCCGCCCGTGCAGATGCTCGTCCCTGGTTTTGCGGTTCGAGAACTTCCCGTCGAACTGGCGAACATCAACAACCTGCGTTACCGCCCGGACGGCAAGCTGTACGCGCTCGGCTACAACGGCGACATCTGGCTCTTGAGCGATACGGATGGCGATCGTCTGGAGGATTCCGCCGCGAAGTTTTTCGACAGCCAAGGACGCTTGCGAGGTCCGATTGGGATGGCGGTCATTCCTGCAAAGCATATCTTGCTGCCGACCCCCGCCGCACGCGGCGTCGTCGTAGCGTCCAAAGGAAAGATCTCGGCCCTACTCGATCTGGACGGCGACGACATTGCCGAGACCGAACGCGTGATCGCCACGGGATGGCAAGAGATTCCCCAAAACGTCGATGCCGTTGGAATCGCGATTCATCCCGAGGATGGTGCCATCTACTTCGGGCTCGGCACGGCCGCCTACAACAACGCCTATCTGCTCGACTCCACAGGGAAGTCTGCTTTTGATTTGCAAAGCGAGCGTGGCACGATCCAACGCATCGCGCCCGACCTGTCGACGCGAGACACGGTCTGTACCGGCGTTCGATTCACCATCGGCATGCTGTTTGACGCCGCTGGAGAGCTGTTTGTGACCGATCAGGAAGGTGCTACCTGGCTTCCCAATGGAAACCCGTTTGACGAACTGTTGCACATCCGGCCGGGGCGGCATTATGGCTTCCCCCCGCGGCATCCACGACATTTGCCCAACGTCTTCGATGAACCAAGTCTGTACGATTACGGCCCGCAGCATCAATCGACTTGCGGAATGGCTTTGAATGTTCCGTTCGAGCCGAATGGTCCGATCTTCGGTCCGGAGAACTGGCGCGGCGATTTCTTGGTCTGTGGCGAATCACGCGGCAAGTTGTATCGCACCAAGATCGCCAGACGCGATGACGGCGAGTATCTTGCCGCCAACCAGTTGATCGGTGGCCTTTCTATGCTCACGGTCGACTGCTGCCTATCACCGCGAGGGGACTTGATCGTGGCGTGTCACGGCGGCGGACCCGATTGGGGAACGGGCCCGACCGGAATCGGAAAGCTGTTTGCCATTCGCTACGAAGATACGAAGCGGGCTCAACCTGTGGCAGTGTGGGCGGCGGGGCCGCAGGAAGTACGAGTCGCCTTTGATCGGCCGCTTGATCCGCAACAGCTCCAGCATCTCGCCGCACAATCGCGGATCACTTATGGCGAGTACGTCGCAGCCGGTGATCGCTTTGAATCGATTCGTCCAGGCTATGCTGTGACGCAATTGCAACAAGCGACGCCGCGGTACAACTTGCCGGTCCACTCGGTCAGCGTCGTGCCCGATCGGCAAACGTTGATTCTCGCCACGACACCACATCCCGGTGCCAGCCAATATGCGTTGACTCTGCCGGGGCTGGGGCGTGAAGAGGAAGTTGCTTGCGACAACCACCCACCGCAGCATCCGCAGGTTGACCTGGCATATTCCCTGAGCGGCGTGTGGGCTTCCTGGGAGCCGCGCGACGCCGGCCAGTCGGGCTGGAGTGGCTGGCTGCCGCATCCCGATGTCACGGTTGCCCGCAGTCTGATCGGCGTCAGTGTCGATCCGCTCGGCGTCGGGGAAAAGCTTCGGCAGCCGGGAACGCTGACCATCGCCGCTCAAATTGACCTGCGGGGCTTGTTCGTGCCGTCCGTTCAGCCGGGATCGCGGCTGGACTACGATCCACGGGACGACGGTTGGATCGTTCAGCGATCACTCCACTTCGAATGCGATCGACCGTTCTCAGTTGAATCGCCTGGAGTGCCCGGCCTGGCCGAGTCGTCGCAGTTCGACAGCTTGCAGCGGATCTCAGTCGAATTGAAGGAGACGCGACTCAGCACTCTGCCCGTTACGCTGCGTATCGAAACAGGAGGTGGTTTGCCTTCGATCCAGATATCCTGGTTCGCAAGGTTCGCCGACGACCGGCATCGATCGGGACCGCTTGCCGCGGGTCGTCTTGTTTTGCCCTGGGCCGAACTCAACTTGCCCGACACGGCACCCGCGCCGCCGCGCGACATCGCCGAATTGGCCGGTGCCAGTTGGGGGCGAGGAAGGCGGGTCTTCCAGAGCGCCGAAGCCGGTTGCGCTAAATGTCATACTCGTGATCGGGACGGCGGAATGATCGGACCGGACTTGTCGAACCTGATCCATCGGGATTACGCGTCCGTCCTGCGGGATATTACGCTGCCGAACTTCGCGATCAATCCCGACTTTATCACCTACCTCGTGACACTCCACGACGGCCGCGTGCTGACCGGAGCCGTGCGCACCGCGGGAGATCAGCTGGTCATCGGTGACAAGGATGGTAAGGTCACGACCGTTGCTCGAAGCGAGGTCGACGTCT
Source organism: Planctomycetota bacterium (assembly GCA_963204995.1). Classification (GTDB taxonomy): domain Bacteria; phylum Planctomycetota; class Planctomycetia; order Pirellulales; family Pirellulaceae. The sequence goes on from CAUJKL010000844.1 coordinate 19,428, forward strand.
TGCAGCCATCCGGAACCTCGATCATGCCGGAGGGTCTCAGCAAGAAGCTTAGTGACGATCAAATCAAAGACCTGCTCGCGTATCTGCTCTACGAACCACCGCACATGCCACGCGACGCGCAGTTGCCGGCACCGCCACCACGTTCTCGCGGCGAGGTCGCGGCGATCCTGGCCGGATTCGATTCGAGCGACGCACGGCTCGCCGGGACACAAGCCGAGAAGCCAGATCCAAAACCGCTGCACGTGCTGCTGGTTGCCGGCGCGAAGGATCATGGTCCCGGCGAACACGATTATCCCGCGTGGCTGCGCGTCTGGAGCGAGTTGTTGGCGGCGTCCGACGGCGTGACGGTCAGCACGGCTATGGAGTTTCCTTCGGACGAACAGATCGAACAGGCCGACACGATCGCGTTTTTCCAGAAGGGAAGTTGGAACGCCGAACGAGCACAGGCTATCGACGCGCACCTGGCCAAGGGAGGCGGGCTGGTCTACATTCACTGGGCGGTCGAAGGTGGAGAGCAGGCGCCCGAATTCGCGCGTCGCATTGGGCTCGCCTCCCACGCGGCCAAGCTCCGGTATCGGCACGGCCCGCTCGATCTGGGCTTCGAGACGGGCCGCGACCACCCGATCGGTCGCAACTTCGAGCGCGTCCACTTCCACGACGAAAGCTACTGGCTGATGCAGGGCGATCGGTCCAACATCCGCGTCCTGGCCACGGGCGTCGAGGACGACGAACCCCGCCCGCTCTTCTGGACCTTTGAACCGTCCAAGGGTCGTGTCTTTGTGTCGATCCTCGGCCATTATTCGTGGACGTTCGACGACCCCCTGTTTCGCATTCTGTTGCTGCGAGGCATCGCCTGGACGGGGCGAGAATCAGTCGACCGGTTCAACGAGCTAGCCCTGCTCGGCGTGCAACTGGCCGACTAAGTGGTCTTTGTGCGCGGTAACTGCGTTTTCCCTTGGCATGGGTCGCGGGGCATTCGTTTAACCTTCATCAGCGATTCTCACCGTGCGATTACTTTTGGCATGGAGGCATGTTTCAGTGTCATCCGAATGCTTCCTTTCGCAATGACAGATTGGTCTTCGCCAAAGAGTACGAGCGTCTGGCTGACTCACCGGTTTTCTCGCCAACGACGAAAGCCGTCGAGGTAGCTCCAGCGAAATGACTTGTTCGTACGGTAGGCGAGGTCGCGGTTATTCAGCTGCTCGGTGACGAAGGCTTCGACGTTGGCGGGATCGAGGAACGGGTCGCGAGTGTCCTCTTGGAAGCTTGTCAGCGCGGCGATCAGCCGCTGTTTGGTTTCGGCGTGCTGCGCGTCTTCGGCCAGGTTGTGCCATTCGTAAGGATCGTTCTCCAGGTCGTACAACTCGTAACGTGGCGGCTGTTCCCAGCGGCGGTAAGTCGCTTCGACCGTTTCCGAAACTTCGGCCCGCTCCTGTGGCAGCACTCCGGAGAAGACGAAGTGCTGGTGCTGCGGATCCAGATACGAGTCGGCGATCAGGTTGCGGGTGCCCGGGCGCGGGGATGAGATCAGCTTGTACCGAGTGTCGCGGACGGACTGCTGGATGAAACAGTTGCGCGGGAACGAGCCGGTTGTCATGGCGAAGATGTATTGCCGACGGCGATCGGCACTGTTGCCGCTCAGCAGCGGTTGCAACTCATAGCCCGGCAGCTGCTCGGTCGAATCCACGCC
>CAUJKL010000845.1 GCA_963204995.1 Planctomycetota bacterium
ATCGTCGACATGGCTCGAAACGCCGCAGGGTCGATGTCGGACGAAATGAACCGCACCGAGCCGTCTGCCATGACGGAAATCGCACCCTGCCGCGTTCCGCCTTGCGATCCGAATCCCGTCAGTTCGTCAAAGTAAGGCTCCCGCGCGCCGCGTACCGTCGCACCGCCACCGGCGACCCACGGCGACGCCAGCTTTCCGCTACCGATCAACATGATGGTATTGCTTTCTCCATCCGTGATCTCACCGCGTTTGGCAACATCGTCGTAGCCAAAGATTCCAGCACGAGGATCGCTTCGCGGCAATTTGGCGGCCACGATGTTACGCCGATCTTCGATTCCTGCCATGCCAACGAAATGCGTAAGTGCCATGTTCTCGAAAGGGTAGCCCTTCCAACGTTCTCGGCGGTCGTTCGGGTTCTGGAATTCCGGAATGAGTTCACCGCTGAGTTGCAGGTTGCGATCGTCTAACCACGACTTACTGAACTCGAACTTGTCGTAGATTTGTTGATACCCCAGGTGTGGAAGCAGTTCGGTCATCCAGCTGTAGTGTGCATAGACCGCGAGATTGTCACCGCCTACTTTGCGAATCGCTTTAAGATCACGATTCGGCTGATCGTGCCACGCGTTCAAGCTGCCAACGAGATCAAGCGTCTTTCCACCGGCTTGTGCAACGACACCAGGGACCGCGACTCCGGATCGAGCAATCTCGGAACGACCTGAGTTAACGCCTGCCGCGTTCGCCCCTTCCTCACTCGTGGAGTTGTAGACAGAGGCAGCCAGTTCACCGCCTGATGCAATGGCAGTGTTCTCGTCGGTCGCAGTTTCGAACGGGTTCGACGATTCAGTGTCTCCCGATCCATACATCGTGTCCGCTGAATTCGAAGCATGGCTATTCACGTCACTCGTTCCATCGGCAGGATCGAGCGCTGGTGCGACACCATCACTGACGCCTTTCGATGCGTCGGTTTCAGACGAGCTTCCCAGCACGTCGCCCTCTTCGCCGCGCTCGGCTATTTCTCGCACCATCGGCAGCACAACGCCGAAGCCAATGCCGCCGATAATCGCACATAGACACACAGCAATCGCTAATCCAATGACAATTCGAAGCGTGAGCTGCTCACTCGCTTCCGATGTCCGCGACGACTTGGTTCGCGCCGGTCGAGTCGGACGTTTCATCGTGGCAGGAAAGACCGTCTTTTGCGGTAAGGTGGGTGCAGGCTGTCGCGGTACTTGCGTTGTACCGAGCTGCGTCGCGCCAGGCAGGGACGGGATCTGCAAGACGTTGCCACACGCCGTACAGCGCACCGTGCGTCCCGCGAGTTCCGGACCTGGTTGATAAGTGCGACCGCAACTACACGCCACTTTGATGGTGCGAGGAGCATGTGTCGTCGCGCGCGGTGCTGCTGGGTTTTGGATCAGAAGCGAGCCGCCACAAGCCGGGCAAGGCACTTGCTTGCCTGTCAGGTAGTCTTGCGCCATGAATTGCTGCCCGCACCGGCAAGTAACTGGAAATGGCATTCCCGGTCCCTTTGATTTGCTGCCCAACTTGCTTTGAGTTGAGAAGAATTCGAACCGCTATCCTAACGGCCAATGTGAGGGATCAGCAAGCATCCGTGATGATTCGATCCGATAGAGGCGGGCCGCAATCGGTTGTCCGCAGAAAAAATTCTTGCTTATTGCGAACCGGGCCTGTAAGCTGACACCCATAGTTTGTGAGTACGGACATGTTTCTTCCGAATGCTCATCTTCCCCATTGAGGAGTTGTTGACGTGATGAAATCGTTCCAGCGAGTGCTAGGTTTGTTCGCGGTCGTGATCGCACCGGTTCTTTTTATTGGATGCGGCGGCCCCGGGGCACCAATTTCAGGTGCCTCAGATCCCGCCGAGGAAGCCGCCGCTGCGGCCTTGGCTCCCGAGGTTGGGTCAGTTGGTCCTGCAAGTGAAACGGCTGAAGCTGATACGCCAAAGAAAGCGGCCGAGCCCGAAGTGGCCGCTCCGGCTCCACCCGAGAATTCGGAGGCTGCCAGTCCCAACAAATCAGAGAAATAAAGGAGCTATCGAACCGAGCAGACTATCGCTTCCGCAGAACTCAATCGAACTGAATGCTGTAACCGAGGGCAACGAATCAACTGATTACCAGTCCAATTCCGCATCGTATCCCGCACTTACTTCCTTTTCATCCTAATTGCGGAGGACTTTGGTATGCCCAGTTTCAGTCGTCGTCGAATCGGATTCACACTCGTTGAACTATTGGTTGTAATTGCCATCATTGGCATTTTGGTGGCGCTGTTGCTGCCGGCAGTTCAAGCCGCTCGCGAGTCGGCTCAACGGATGCAGTGCAGTAACAAATTGAAGCAGATTGGCCTGGCACTTCACAACTATCACGACACGTACAAGACGCTGCCTCCAGCTTGGGTGACGGCGTTTCCTCCGAATGTCACGGTGAACCCGACGAACCCGTTGCTGGCGACCAACGACTGGCCGCAGTGGTCTTGGGGGGCGATGATTCTGCCCTTTGTCGAGTTACAACCGTTGCACAACCAGCTGACAGTCGGTTCGCCATTGCAGCTGGAGCAGTCGCGGATTCTGTCGATCACCAGCGGTACCAATATTCTGAAAACGACGCTGCCAGCTTTCTTGTGCCCCTCCTCGGTAGCGCCGCCGGAGAACGACCACTTCGCAAGGCGGATTGGTGCCGGTTCCGCGCAGGTGCCCAATCTTCCCGCTTACTACACATCAACGTCCAGTTACATCGGGTCAAGTTCCAGCTATGCCACGGACGCTGACGGGGGACTGACCGTTGAACAAGGCGTGTTTATCGAGAACAAGGGGACAAACTTTTCGGCAATTCAAGACGGCACAAGCAGCGTGATTGCGGTTGGTGAGCGAGTTTGGCAGATCAAGACACGGCCGAATCCAGTGACCGGCGGAGGAACCAGTATCATCTTTCCAATCGGTGCCGGTAATGTCTTTGGAATTCCACGACGCAATGGCAGTAATGGTGCGAACCCTAGTACCGCGACTTCGACAGATTCGTACCTCCCACAGGGCTCCGATACGCGCACTTCCGTAGTCGGCATTGGGCGTCCGCGTATCAATCTGACCGATCATTTGAACCGAGGTTGGGCACCACGCGGCTTCAGCAGCCAACATCCCGGTGGCGCACAGTTCGTGTTCTGTGACGGCAGTGTTCACTTCCTCTCGGAGACGATCAACGCCGATCATAACCTGGGGCAGATCACGCCGGACGAAACTCTGCTCGTGCGAGCGACTGAGGTTGATACGATTTGGGAACGCCTGATCGCAAAGGCCGATGGCGGTGATGTAAACTTTACGCCGTAATCGCGCATGGATGGTCGCCGAATGTGAAATTGAGCCGCAAGCCGGAGCGAATTGAATTCGTTCCGGCTTGTTGGCGTGACGCACGAAGGCGTTACGCGATAATCTCTCGCTTTCGATTCAGGTAATCCCAAACGACGTAGCGGTCGAGGTCGTTTCCGGCAGTGAAGAAGACGCGGCCTTTAGTCGACTCGGCCAATCGATAGGCAAAACGAATGTCCTCCTCGGACTGCGACCAGCTGGGCACGAGAAACATGTTGATCGTAATCCCTTCGCGGTGACAGAGCAGCCCCTCGCGCATGGTGGCCGCTTCGGTTTGCGGATCGGGCGGATAGAGCATGTAGAGCCATTCACCTTCGAAGTGAGCGGTCGGCAGCCCATCGGTGATCAAGATGATCTGGCGATTCGGAGTGTCTTGTGCCCCCAGGAATTGACGTGCCAATTGCAACGAGTGTTGAATATTGGTGAAGTGCGGCGGCAGCTGATACTCGCTGACATCCGCGCTGCTCATGTCGGCTTTGAAACGCACGATTGGATCGTGAAGCGTAACGGGCTTCGGCAGCAGGTCGATGATCTGACCGCTACGGCACGGCTTGGCAAACGTGTACATCTCGATGAAATGAACGTAGTCACCCGGGTACTCCGTGCGAATCAACCCATCCAATGCCAAACCCATTCGTTTGACGTTGATGTATTGCCCGTCGTAGCGCATCGAGCCGCTCATGTCCATGATGACTACCGTGGCGGCCTTGGGCGAATTGCGAGTTCGATGGACCTCGATGTCTTCGGTCTTCAAACGCAGCGGCTTGGTGCTCCCTTGACGCAGCATCGCGTTGACGAATGTTTGTGGAACATCGAGATGCGCGATCGAATCGCCAAACTCATATGGCTTGGTCTGTTGCATCTCAACCGCGCCTTCACCAACGATCGGGCCTTGATGGCGACCGCTGCGAGAAGCTTGCAGGTTGCTGAAGATCTTCCCCAGCAATCTCCCCTGGAACAGCCGATAGGCTTGTGGCGTCAGTTGAAACAACTTGCCGTCGTGCTCCAGGCCCTGACGTTCGGCCAGTTCGCGAATGTAGTCTTCGACCATTTGCTGAAGCTCTTGCAGCCGCTCCATGTCACCGGGTTCCGCAAACTCGGACAACGCCTCCATATCAATCACGCCAATCTGTGCATGCTCGCGGGCGTCTTCCAACTGCTTCAGCAACTCGTCGATCTTTTCGAGTTCCGCTTTGATGGCGAGAGCCTCGGGGACGGTCATCGATGTCCGGCCGGTGAACGCGTACTTAGCTGCGAGTTCGTCGACTTGGTACTTGTTACCCAGCGTTTCCAACAGTTGGACCAAGGCGCGGGCGAAAGGATGCCGATCGTTGCCGGTGGCGTACCACAGTCGTTCGAGCTCGTAAATCTGTTCGCCGTTAAACGCCAGTTCAAAGCGAGGCCGCAACTTACTCGGAGGAGCGAGTTGTTCGCCGAGTCCGCGATAGTCTTTGCGTGCTCGCTGCTGAACCGTCTCCGTCTCGTACTTCTCTAATATCTTCCGCTTGCGTTCCAGCAACATCGCGATCAGTGCATCGATGCTCGGGCCGAGACCTGCGATTTGCGTGGGGTCGATTCGAATCGCGCGAGCCAGTTCTTCCTTGGTCAGCCGCCGCATGTTCCCGTACATGAGCGCATGCTCAAAGGCCGGCGATACGGCATCCGGCGGCGGTTGCGTGGGGCTGGGGAAGTTCTTGGGATCGTACTTCTGATAGGTGTGGATGATTCCGCCAAGCGGTTTGTGATCTGACATCGATTCAACCTGCTGAACGCTGTAGGCCGGAACAAGCTTCGCAGCTCCGGCATTTTGTCGGCGGTTGCCGGAACTGCGAAGCGTGTTACGGCCAACAGAGGTCGATTCATTATACGCCCCGCTGGCGTCCGGATCGCTTCCTTTGCAATCGAACCGCATTACACTGTCCGTAGGTCAGCAACAACGCTCCGTCCGCCGCACAGCGATCGAACAAGCGGTCGATGACATTTTCTTCGCCGGGCCAAGGGTATGCAAAGATGATGTCGAAGTCGTCGGGGTCGAGGCCCAGTTCGTCGTACGCGTCGTCGGTTTCCGTAACTAACCACACCACACCCGCGTCGTTGTCTGCGTAAGCTTCCTCGGCACAAGACTCGCTGCCACGAGGAATAAAGCTGCCGTGAATAAACTCGGCATCGAGTTCGAACTCATCCGCCAGCACGTGTGCTTCGTCGACCAGATCCCGGTCGATCTCGATCCCACAAGCTTGAAAGCCAACCATTTCGGCGAGCATGGCGACGACACCAAAGCCGCTTCCCCACTCGCAAAGATGTCGCCCCGTGGTCAGGTTCGATTCCCAGATCGCTCGCAGCGCGTGATAGACGGTTACGAAGTCGCTCGGCACAAAGCCGCTGCCCCATGTGGGATGGTTACGCATGAAGCGATCGATGCGCTCATCCACTTCCGCAAGAAACGCCTCGACGTCTGCGGGCAGTGGCTTCGTCACTTCAGGCAACTGGATTTCGACCAACGCCACGCGCTACCCCACTTCGTAAGTCATACGACCGTGGTGCTGTGAACGCGAGATCCGATCCATCGCATACAAGCCAGCCAGCACAAACTCGACGCACGACGCGCGAACCGCCGGGCTCTCCGACGCGTTGACTTCGAACGCTTTGTCCCACACGGGCGGAACGCGTTTCAACAACTCGGCATACTTGGCCGACGGCAGCATGTCGCCGACTTCGAGCTTCACGCCGCGACCGAACATTTCCGAAATCTCGGCCAGCCCGTGTTTGTCGACGTACTCTTCGAACACGATGCGAATTGCTTCCGCGACAACGGCGTCCAATACTTGACGCTCCGACATCTGATGGCTGCCCATCAGATCCAGTTCCAATTTGCCGAGCGAAGAGGCATACAGATGGCCGAGGTCGCTGATCCGCGGCACCGCCGGCTCTTCACGCAGCACGATGCCGCGCTGACGCGCCGACGCGACCATCGTTCGATAGTTGGCAATGCTGAAACGAGCGCTCACTCCCGACTGTTGGTCGATGTATTTTGACTTGCGAGCTTGAATGGTGATCTGCTCGACAACCTCGCGCATGAAGTACGGCACGATCACCGGGATCTCGCCCGGACGAATGTCGGCTTCCTGCTCCATAATCTGAATGCCAAGTTCACGATCACGCGGATAGTGCGTATGGATGACGGAACCGATGCGATCCTTGAGTTGCGGAATCACCTTGCCGCTGCGGTTGTAGGTCGAGGGGTTGGCCGAAAACAGAATGAGCACGTCAATGTCGAAGCGGATCGGGTATCCGCGAATTTGAACATCCCGTTCTTCGAGAATGTTGAACAAACCGACTTGCACGAGTTCGTCCAACTCGGGCAATTCGTTCATCGCGAAAATGCCACGGTGCATGCGCGGGATAAGTCCGAAATGTAACGCCTGCTCGGCCGACATGCTCACGCCGCCAACCAGTTTGCCGGGATCAATTTCGCCAATGATATCCGCGAACTTGGTGCCCGGTGACAGACGTTCGGCATAGCGGTCGTCGCGCGACCACCAACCAATCGGCACTTCTTCCGCAGCATGGGTCGCCACAAACTCGCGACACGCTCGACTGATCGGCCGGTACGGATCGTCATGGAACGGAGCGTCTGGAATGTCGATGAAGGGAATCGCATCGTCCAGAAATCGCACCAACCCGCGCATCAGCCGGCTCTTCGCTTGGCCCTTTTCGCCAAGGAAGAGCATGTCATGCTCGGCCAGAATTGCGATATTGACCTCGGGGATGACCGTGTCTTCATAACCAACGACGCCAGGAAACAACTCGGCTCCACTGGCGAGCAAGCGGATGAAGTTGTCGTGGATCTCTTGCTTGACGGTTTTCGAAACCCAGCCACTCTCGCGGAGTTGGCGTAGATTCGATGGTCGTTCGGGAACAGACATGGAGGCTACACACTGGGAGCAGGGAAGACCTAGTAACGTTCCGGCATTATAGCGCGGTGCCGTTTCTTTCCAACCCGCTGTCCTAGTCAGGAAAGCCTACTGCCTCGCCACGTTGAGTCGTTGCCAACGCTTGATAAACCGTCAAGTCAATCGTTTCTGTGATTAACCGCACGGAACCATCCGAGATGACAAAGTTCGTCCCGGCCGGGTGGTAGCTGCTGAGATCGTCCAAGTGGGCACCAACGGTATTGGGTGGATGATCGGCAATCCCCAAGAACCTCTCGAACCCCTCATCGGCCCCAGGAATCGAGCCGACCCACGTCGACTTCTCGATCTTCGAGTTCCTCTCACCGACCATAAACGTGTTACTCAGCCCATCCGTGATGTCGCGGAATCGCGTTGAGCTATTGTGGTAAAAGATCCCGTCCGTGCGGCACTGAACTCCAATCGCCAACGTCTCGCAGTTTTCGAGTTCCTGAGTGCCCGCCATGCCCACATAGTTCGCCGTAGGAATGCGAACCGTCGGCATCGATCCCATAATATCAAAGAGTTCCTGGGAGTTCGCATCCGACGGACACCGGTACATCGGGAGATGCGTGTTGCGAGCGGCCTGATTGCTCGGATCGGTGATCGGCAGATTGCCATTCAACAGACTCTCGGTGTTCGATTGTTCGAGGAATGGCAACACCCTGGCGGCCCATCCCCAACCGGGCTGGCCCAACGCGTGCGGTCGACGCGTCGCTTGATCGACACCAATCCAGCCCATCGGCAGCGACTGATGAGTGTCGTGATAGTTGTGCAGCGCGAGGCCGATTTGCTTCAAGTTGTTGTAGCACGACATACGGCGAGCCGCTTCTCGCGCGGCCTGCACCGCCGGAAGTAACAGGCTGACGAGGATGCCGATGATCGCAATGACGACGAGCAGTTCGACAAGCGTAAATGCTTTGTGTTGACGGTTCATGGTTCTTACTATCTCCTAAGGGTCGCGCATTCGATAACGCGCGTGTAACGATCGCTGATGACAGCAAAAGTATGAAGTTGAGGCCGATAAACGACGGCTTCGCGGTTGCGGAACCGCGCGCCAACAAGACTTCTGTCGCTAACTCAACTCGGGAGGAGAACGCGGCCGGCGGAGGCCGATGGCAATCGTCGAAACGGGAGATAATTCGACACCTTGTACCGATTCGGTAACATCGCCGATCGACATCGCTTGAAGATCGAGCGTCAGAATCGCTGCCAGTGCCAAGTGTCGACAGACGGTACAGTCGTCGGTATGCACGGGCCGATTGGGAACCGCCGGGTGCTCGTTCGCGTTGACGCCGTGATGATGATGCGAGTGCGACACGACGCAAGGGTGGCTGTGCGGTGCTTCGGCCACATGAACATGAGAATGACCCCAACCAGCGATCACCGACTGCGCAATCAGCGCGGCAATGAGGATGATCGGTAGGGAGGGATGGCGACTCATATTCTTTTCTTCGATAGCCTTTTAGCTGGGATTCTAACCAGCGACCGCGTCTCGTGCTACGTCAATGCAGACTGAGATGTTCGTAATCCATGAGAAATGTCCCGTTATTATGGGGTAGCAAGAGGCCAGCTCGGGAATGGTTGCGACCTCGTCCGAGTGAGCCCCCTGAGCACCGAGTGGCAGATCGATGGCAAACGCGGTGCGACCCAAGGAACATATGGACTGCGGCGACTTGTCGCCGCTTTAGTATTTTGTCGCCACGTCACGCCGGATCGTAGCCGCCACGATATTTCGCGAGCCGCATCCACGGCTGTTAACTTGGCAAAAACGGCAGTCTCCGTTCAATCAGACCGCACAACGCCAACGACGGAAACACGAGTTCGGTTCTCGTCGGCGTACAAACGCATCTGCGAAGTGGACGACATCGGCCGCATTGCCGCTTGGCTCGCGTCCGATCAGGCGAACTACATCCACGGCACGAGCATCTTCGTCGACGGCGGCGTGACGCTCTATCCCGGTTTTGAGGCGAGACGCTAGCGTGGCGACAAGCATCCTTGCTTGTCCCACTCAATGCCCGCGATCTCCCGAGCTCGCTTCAGACAAGCAGTAACCGACTTGGGTCCTCTCGACCGACGTCGGCAAGTACCCCTGTGTTTCAAGCGTCGATCGATTTCATCGACGTAGGGAAACGCAAGGTGCAGACGGTGTGTCGGATCGACGCAGTTTAGGTAACCTCCCGACGATAAACGGTTTTCAAATTGCCGTGTCACGATTGCGTTACGCGACGCTATACTAGGGATATTCACGGTGGAGAGTTCGAGATGGATCGAGTTTTACGGCAGTCTAAGCGTGGAGGAGCAGACTGATGCCGTCTGCGTCTTCAACAGCGGAGCCGCGCCCGTTCGAAAGGCGCGCCGTAGAATACGGTTGCACAGAGATTATTCGGCTCGACGAGAAACTGTCAGAACCTCGACAGCTTGACTATCTTGACCTGTTGCCTACTCGTAGCAATCAGCGGCCACCGCTGACGGGCGTCGCTGAGCACCAGGGAACGGCACTTCTCTATCTGGTCGATGGGTGCAGTGATGCGTGCGTTGACGCAGAGGCACTTTCAGCAGTCCGTCGAAGGCTGGCGAACCGTAGTGACCCGGCATGGCTTGGTGTCGTTAGGTCGGGGACGCTTGAAGTTTTTCCGATCGGCTTTCACGAATCGACAGGCACTCAACCTGTTCGGACGATTGAGGAAGGCAGCGCGACTGCGCCGCTTTTCTTTCAGAGCCTCGTTCACGGCACGTTTGAAGAGAACAACAGGCTGCGAGGCACCGATTATGTCTACCGCAAGATTTTTGAACTGCTGACTCAGACAACGAACGAATTCGTCCCGGCAGACGGAACTGGCAAGATGGACGCCTTAGCAGTCCTGTCGATGGCTGGCCGCGCATTGTTTTTCCGGTTTCTGATTGATCGTCGAATCGTTTTGGACGATGAACTCACCGGCGACGACGGCATTTGTCCCGCTGCTACGGAACTCAAAGATGCGTTCTCTTCGGCCCAAAAGGCCGCGCAAACATCAGCCTGGCTCGACGCCACATTCAATGGTGACTTCCTGCCGTTGATCGACGAGTCAATTCCCAACAACGATCGCCCGGCGAGAGAAGCGGCTTATCTCGAATTCTTCAAAGCGACGGAGAAGCTGGTTGGCAGCAGCATCTTCTTGCATCTGCATGCGATCTTGCGCGGGTGGCGGGAAGTCGGCCGTACGTTTCAAATGGAGATTGATTGGGGCGATCTCGACTTTGCTCATATTCCAGTCGGTGTATTGAGTCAGGTTTACGAGAGCTTCAGTCATCGGGCCGATCCACGTACGGCAACCGACACCAGCGTCCACTATACGCCGCGGACGATCGCAAGTTTGATGGTGGACGAGGCTTTTGCCGCCGTAAAGAATCCGGCCGAGGCGAAAGTGCTGGATAGTTCGTGCGGAGCCGGGATTTTTCTGGTGCTCGCCTTTCGTCGGTTAGTGCGCGAACGCTGGCAGGGAAACGAACGGCCGAAAACCAATGTGATACAGGACGTGCTGTACAACCAGATTCGCGGCTTCGACATCAGCGAATCTGCGCTACGATTGGCGGCCCTGTCGCTCTACATCACTGCGATCGAACTTAACGCGACCCAACGTCCGCCGCATGCGCTGAAATTTCCGGGGAACCTCCGTAATACCGTGCTGCATCGATTCGGCGCCGATGAAGAAGACTGCGACGCGGACGTTGTCCCGTTGGGCAGCTTGGGACCTGATGTCCCGCCTGATTTCGATGGAACATTTGACATTGTTATCGGAAACCCACCCTGGACACGGCTTCGCGATCGAACCAACGACGATGATTCGACAAGCAATGAGCAGCGAAAGGCAGCGATCACACGTCGCAACGGCGAGTTCACGGCAATTGGGCGGCGTGTCCTCGGGGCTCGGAATGTTGATCTGCCGAAGCAGTACGAGAACCCGGACAACAACCCGGACCTTCCCTTTTTGTGGCGAGCGACCGAGTGGTCGAAACCTGGCGGCGTAATTGCGTTAGCAATGCCGGCTCGCTTGTTTGGGCGAACGAGCGGCGTCGGTTTTGAAGCTTGGCGTGCCGTTCTTCGGGGCGTCGAAGTGACCGGCCTCATCAGCGGTGCCGATCTCCGTTGGTCGGCCGTGTGGAAGGACGTGAAAATGCCTTTCTGCATGTTCTTTGCCCGGAACGCAAAGTCCGAGGACGGTCACCGGTTTCTTTTCGCTTCACCCATCAACGAACCAGACGTAAATGCTAATGGTCGCTTCCGCATCGACTACGAATCAGCCCAGCCAATTAGTGTTGCGAGAGTTGAACAGCAGCCGTGGTTGTTGAAGACGCTGTCATTCGGCACTTGGCTCGATGTCGAGTTAATGGAGCCGCTCGCTAACCCAGACAACAAGACTCTTGAAGACCGCTGGAGTGAGTGGGATGCCAAAGGCGACAAGACCGGAAAAGGATTTGATCGATCTCCCCGGCAATTCCAGAAATTCGTCGACTACCTTGCAAGTCTGCCCGTCTTTGAAAGGCCAAAGGATGGATTCGAGATCGATTTCCCCGCGTTGAAAACGTACGGCGAACAGTTCGGGACGAATGCAAACGGGCAGAGCAGCGCATATTGGCCAAAAACCGAAGAGCTATTCACCCCGCCTGTTGTCATTGTCCCGCAATCTCCGGGCAAGAAAGAAGGGGCACCGCGAGCCTATCTTTCGGAACGACCAATAGCGTTCTCTCAGAGCTACTACGGCTATTCGTGCGCGGGACACGCAGATGCGTCCACGCTCGCAGCGTTGCTCTACTTGCTTCCACACTCGACGCTCTTTGCGTACTTCTGCCTGATGACAAGTCGACGCAGCGGATTCGACCGCCATACGTTTAACAAGGAAGAGTTTGATGCTCTTCCGTTCCCGGATATCTCGAAACTGTCGGGTGCTAAACGAAAGTCAATGCGTAGCCTTGCCAGACGTCTTCAAACAGACGCAACAAAGCCGTGGCGAGAGATCAACGAGCTGATCTTCGATCTTTACGGACTTGCCGTCGATGACATCCAGGTAGCCGAGGACACGTTGTTTTTTGCCGCAACCTATCGAATAGCGGGACAGGCTGCATTCAAACACACAACCCGCGATACTCGCGCTGATTTCGTGACGTCCCTAAGTGAATCCCTGGAACCGTATTTCGACATCTGCGGTGAACGCGTCGCAGTACGAGAGGCCGAGTTTCAAGTGGATTCATGGAAAGAGCCATGGTTCTTCCTTTCGGTCTCGCGAGAATCGGAGATCGTCAAAATCAACCCGGCGCTGATGCGGAAGGCGATGGAGGCAGCCAACAAGCGTGGCTGCAGCCGAATTATCGTCCATGCGCCAAAGAAGTCCGGCCTGCTGCTCGGGCTCCTCAATCAACGACGCTGGTGGACGATCACCCGGGCGCGACTGTGTGCCCAACACATCATTCGAGAAAGGCTTGGAGCCTGCGGCCTTCCGGAGGACGCATGAACGCCGAATCCGGTTTCTTCACGATCGGTGTTTCGCCAGACGCCTACTATTTGCCGCACGACAAACTTGGGCTGCCGGTCATTCTCCTGATTCGTCGCGTGCTGTGCAGGGCGTTCGAGCAATTGCGGGAGCAGCGATTCAATTTGGCTAGAGCAGAGGAGGATCGAGTTACTGCGGCACTGCTTGCGATCATCGAGAACAACTTCCGGCAAAATGGTACCGTTGCGGGTTTCGATCGACGCAGTTTTGAGCCTGTCGTCCGGCAAACGCAGGCGTCGAACTACGATGGCACACACATCGCAAAAACCCCGGACCTTTGCTTCCGACTGCGTCGCGATGACTTCGAGCCGCGCACGACGTTGTCCGAGTACGACGGCTTGTTCGTCGAGTGCAAACCGGTTGACGCCAAGCATCCGGCAGGCAGCAAGTATTGCGACGACGGGGTGATTCGCTTCGTGCGGGGTGACTATGCCTGGGCAATGCAGGAAGGCATGATGCTCGCCTATGCACGTGACGGACGGACCATCGCTGGCCACTTGATTCCAGCAATGAATGAAGCGAGGAAGGAATCACTTGCAACAACGCAAAGGCCAATTGCCTGTCATGCAAAAGGAGCTGAAGCTGTCGTAGGTGCAGAAGCCGTTTGCTTCAGCAAGCACCGACGCGACTTTGAGTGGCCAGATGGAAAGGGCTCGGCATGCGAGATAACGATCTATCATTTATGGCACGATTGCAGTTGACGCTCGCCGCAGATTGACACATTGGGAAATTAGCTTACTTTTCAACTCACCGTCAGCTCACCAGAAACGGATATCCGTCATGAAACTCAACCTGCTTCCGTCACATCGACCGACTCAGTCGGCGATATGCTTCTTGCGTGTGTAG
>CAUJKL010000846.1 GCA_963204995.1 Planctomycetota bacterium
TGTCGCTCGATCGCCGCGCCAAAGCATCGGGCGTGGGTAAGGCAGTTGTCATCGCGGCGGATGCCAAGTTTCGAGTCACCACAGACGCGGGTAATCTTCTCGGACAAACGCCAGCAGCGAACGGAGTGGAAACACAAAAGCGATCGCCCGTCGTCACCGATCCGAGAGTACGAGGCAATCGCGTTGGTCGGTTGGCGGCGTCTGGCTCCTATTGGGTGCCGGCACGACTGGACCTTGACACGATGCTGAGCAAGATCGACTCGCGCATCATTAGTGACATGATCGTCATCAAGGGGCCGTTCAGTGTCGAACACGGACCGGGTTTTGAGTTTGTCGATATTGAGTTGCTCCGTTCACCCCGCTACGACGATGAAGTTCAGTCTCACGGTAGTACGAGCGTTGACTACAAAACGAACGGAGAACAAGTCTACGGTCGTCAACAGGTTTGGGGCGGCGGCCAGAACTGGGGATTCCGAATCGGATACGGACACCGCACCGGAAATGATTACCAAGCAGGCAACGGAGTTGCGATTCCCGCCAGTTACAACTCTCGTGACTGGGACGTCGCGCTGGGGTACGACTTGTCCGAGGATAGTCAGATCGAGTTTAGCTACTTGCGACTTGATTAAACCGGCTTGGAGCTTCCCGGTCAGGCCTTCGATATCGATTTTCTCGTTACGGATGGGTACGAGACAACCTACATACTGGTCGACCAACCGAATTTTGATCGACTTGAAGTCGAGACTTGGTACAACCGCACGCGCTTTGAAGGCAATGCCCAACGGCCCGGCAAACGTCGGCGTTTCCTTTTTACGATCTCATTGGATTTGAAGGATTTACCGACGTCGATTCGCTTTCCACTGGAGTGAAGGCAGCGCTCACATGGGGTGAGGTGGGTGATCAGCAACTGACGACCGGTGT
This sequence comes from Planctomycetota bacterium, assembly GCA_963204995.1. Taxonomy (GTDB): domain Bacteria; phylum Planctomycetota; class Planctomycetia; order Pirellulales; family Pirellulaceae. Next base: position 922 of record CAUJKL010000846.1, read on the forward strand.
TGACTTCCGATACGTTAAACAAGAACTCAACGAAATTGCCTCAGGGAGAATCGGAACCAATTCGTTTACAGATGTGAATTCCCCCGTCCCCGACTCGTACATCGGAAATCCCGGCATTTATGTCGAGTACAGTAACCCGATAACTGACAGAACGACTCTGAATGCTGGGATTCGCGCAGATACAGCTCGGGCGAATATCACCGACGACCCGGCTAAGCTCGCCGCGCTCGGTCCGGAGCAACTTTCACTAGCCGAGATCCTTGGAACCGACGAGTATGCCCAGACCTTCTCACTTTGGTCCGCGTATCTGGCGGCGGAGCACGAGATCAACTGTTGTTGGTCGACAAACGCCAGCTTTGGATACGCGGAGCGCCCGCCAAACCAAACCGAGTTGTACGCGGCCGACCCCTTTATGTTCTTGCTTCAAAACGGTCTTAACACCGTTGTCGGAGATCCGACTTTGGCACCCGAACGAATGTGGCAAATGAACCTCGGGATCGACTACGACGGAGGCAGGCTACGTTGCGGCGCTTCCGGCTTCCATTCCTGGATTCGGGACTATATCACGTTCGAAAACACACAAGTGGATCCTATGGGAACACAAGTCAATTTGCAGTTCGTCAACACAGATCTGGCAACGCTCGCCGGTGCCGAGTTGTATGCTGAAGGCGACTTAAATGACTGGCTTACGCCTTTCGCAACGATGCAGTATGTCGAAGGGCGAGATCAAACGAGAGACAGCACATTCGCAACCGACCGTGCCAGGGAAAAACCCACTGGACCTGTGCCGAAAACGAAGGTAGCTGGGCTCCCGAGAGGCGACTTTAGCGGGATCGTTGGGGGAAGCGAAGAGCCCCTGCCAGGAATCTCCCCGCTTACATGTCGTGCTGGAATTCGATTGCACGAAAGCTCAGCGGAACCAACTTGGTTTATCGAGTTGGCGGCTCGCATGGTCGACCAACAGGATCGCGTGGCGAAAAGCCTACTTGAGTCCCCGACCCCCGGCTTCACCGTCTGGGACATTCGCGCTGCTTGGCAGCCGAGCGACCGCTTTACCCTCGTGTTCGGCATCGAGAACTTTACCGACCGCACGTACCGCGAGCATCTCGACTATCGCTCGCCTGATGGTTTCCAAGTCTTCCAGCCCGGCATCAGCTTCTACGTCGGATCAGAGGTCCTTTACTAACCCTCAGCCAGATCGCCGGCTCTTCCGTTTTTTCGGTCCCGCCAACCGAAGAGTGCTTCTCAAACTTGGGGTCGAATACCCCAATGTCGACCGACTCGTTCAAAACTGGCAAACTACTCTGAATCTGCGACCTCCACAAATAGTTCGTGCCGGTAATTAGCCGTCAACTCTGCCGCCTTCTTCAGTTGAGTTGGCGAATGCGTTGATTGAATAGAGCGACGATCGTTTGTCCGCTCATGCCAGTGTCGACTTGTCTCGGTGTCGCGCAGCATGACGTGGGTGACCGAAGTGACTCTGCGCCCGAACGCATGAGTGGACCGCGATTGCCGATCAGCAACGCGTGCTTCCGTCGATGAGTCCGACGCGTCAGCTTGCAATGCGGTTGGTGACATTCTGGTGACACACATACCCACCTCAAGTACAATCCAACTCCAACACTGAATGCGACCTAATGTCAGACAACAACACGAGATCAACACCAGAACACGATAAGTCCAATACTACGACGTGGGCTTGAGGGCCTAGCGGGTGTCCGGTGTTCCGATCGATATCTAACACGGCGTGTTCACGACCAAGCTAACGAACACAATTTGGCAATCTACGCATGACACATCGTCCTCCGCGTCCAACGCTAGGCGGACCGTGGCGGTTGGAGTGTCACAATGATGGCGCGTGGTGACGGTTTTGTGGAGCCAACTTGGTCACCTTAAAAGCGCACATGACGACAACACCGCAGTCAGTTAGGCTGAGACCGTTCGGCCCGCATGAGGACAACACCGAATGCAAGATACTGAACTTCATTTTCGCACATCGGTGTTACCGTGCGGGGTGGTGATCGCGTTCAGGTGTTGCCCTCACAAGCTTTGGTTCGAATCACTCAGCACAATTTGCGTCGATCACTCTTCGGCTGCAAGCCAGTAAGAATAGAGGCTCGCTCGGCGAAGAGTGAGACGCAGCTGAAGTGGACCCCAAGCGCTGGACCAGAAACCGGGTTCAATAAGAGGTAGGACTCTGATTGGATGGGAGAGCGGCAAGCGAGCCTCTCAAAGGCGAACTACGCCGGTGCTTATGCCTTTGAAAAACCGAGCATGGTTGTCGGTACGAGAACGGCCAGGCGCGCAAGGTCTCTCGTCGTAAACCGCCCGCAGAATGGATCTCCTTCATCCGCGATCATCACGAAGGGTATATCACGTGGCCAGAGTATGAGCAGATTCGGGCGATGGTTGCTGAAAACTGTCGCGGTTCGGATCGATCCGGTGCGGTGCGTCGAGGTCCGGCGTTACTGGCGGGACTGCTTCGCTGTGGGCGCTGTGGCCGCAAACTGACGACGGCAATGCACTTCGGTTCACCCGTATCCAGGTTGCCGCGAGCACAGGCATAACGCACGAAGCGGTTGCCGTTTCCGCCGCTATAGCCCTTTGGTGGACTTCCCGTGGATGCTAGGATTTCCCGAGAGATTTTACGAGTCTTGGAACCCGCCGCCGTGGAGGCCTCCGTTTTGGCAATCGAGAAGCTCAACGAGCAGGCGGATGCGGTTTTAACCGTCCTGCAAAGCGACTTGCAAGCGGCTCAGTATCAAGCGTCGCGTGCGCAAAAGCAGTTCGACGCAGCTGACCCTGAGAACCGACTTGTTGCCGATGAACTGGAACGCCGCTGGAACGAAGCACTGCAACGACTTCACGATGCCGAACAACGTCTCGCGGAACACCAAGGCACGACGCCGCATCAGACGGATATCAGTTCGAAGTGCTCTCGAACTTAGCGGCAGACTTGGAATCGCTCTGGCACAGCGACGGCTGCTCCGGCACGTGCCGATTTAATAGCCTTGCGCGAAGCTGAGAGCAATAGTTAAAAGAGGAGCTCGCAGTCACTAGGTTTCGTGGACCGATGGTGAAAGGAGTTTCTCATGAAGGTTCAGGAGAAGGTATTGGAGGTCTGGAAGTTGTTGTCATCTCGCGAGCGACGGATAGTACGTAACCGGGCCAAAGTAGCTACGGATGCGGCGCTGCGCAACCATTGCAAGATCGTCCTGAGTTTGGTCGCCGACAATGGCGCTCGCGCCATTGCGAAGTCGGGCTTGTGCAGCACCTCGCAAGTTTATCGTGTGGCTCAGCGTTTTGTCGACGAGGGGCCGGCCGGTCTGGTCGACCAGCGTGAAGGCAATGGCGAAACGAAAGACGACGAACTTTATCATTAGGTG
>CAUJKL010000847.1 GCA_963204995.1 Planctomycetota bacterium
CGGGGAAAATGACAGGCTGGAAGCCTATCCCACGATTTTTTCACAACCTCAACGGGTGTGGGACGGACGGACGAGGCGTCCATCCTACTAACGATACCACCACCGACGTGGCGTTTCGGTTGCAAATCGCAGGCGACAGTATTATCGTGTGGACAGACCAACGCGTCGGAACGGTCGCAATGGTCTCCCTCCCTTTATCATCCCGCCAACATTGACATCGTCAGGAACCGCGAAATGCCCAGGCAGATCAGTCGTCGTCGCTTTGTCCAAACAACCGCTGTCGCCGCCGCGGCAGGCTACTTCATTAACCCGACTCAAGCACAGCAGTCCGACTCGCCGAACGAACGTTTGAACATCGCCTGCGTTGGTGCGACAGGCCGAGCCGGTGCCGATATCGCGGGTGTCTCGTCGCAGAACATCATTGCCATCGCGGATGTCGATTCGAATCTGTTGGAAAAAGGATCTGTCCATTATCCGAAAGCGAACAAGTACCGCGACTTTCGTGTGATGCTGGAAAGGGAGGCCGACAAGATCGATGCCGTGGTTGTCGGCACTGCGGACCACACGCACGCGCCCGCTGCCGCGATGGCCATGCGCATGAAGAAACATTGCTACTGCGAGAAACCGCTGACACATACCGTGTACGAAGCACGAACGCTGGCGAATCTCGCAAAGGAAAACAATCTCGTCACGCAAATGGGAACGCAGATTCATTCGCTCGATAACTACCGGCGTGTCGTGGAACTCGTCGAAACCGGAGCGATCGGGTCGATCCGCGAAGTGCATGTATGGGCCGGTGCGGCTTACACCGGTGGAGAATTCACCACGAACACGCCCGCCCCGAAGAATCTCGATTGGAATCTGTGGCTTGGTCCAGCAGTCGAGCGACCGTACAGCGAAGGCGTGCATCCATTCAACTGGCGTCGCTTCTGGGATTACGGAACGGGAGCGTTAGGTGACTTCGGTTGCCACTATATGGACCTCGCCCATTGGGCATTGAAGCTCCGCAACCCGATTACAGTGTCGGCCCAAGGTCCAGAAGTTGATCCGGTTAGCACACCCGCGTGGGCCATCGTCCATTACGAATACCCGGCTCGCGACGACTTACCACCGGTGAAGCTGACTTGGTATGACAGCGGCAAGAAGCCCGAGCAACTCGAAGCCATCGTCAAGCGTCAGCCACTCGATCAGGACGGCAAGCCGATGAATATTAACAGCGGCCAACTCTTCGTCGGTGAGAAAGGAATGATCCTTTCCGGCTACACGCAGCGTTCGCTCATTCCCGCCGAGGACTTTTCCGATTTCAAGGCTCCTGAAGCTTACATTCCGGCGTCGATCGGTCATCACGAGGAATGGCTGAACGCGATCAAGAATGGCGGCCCCACGACTTGCAACTTTGATTACTCGGGTGCGTTGACGGAATCGGTTCTCCTGGGAACCGTCGCGTATCGCTCGGGCGAAAAGATCGAGTGGGATTCTGCTAATCTCAAAGTCACCAATTCTGAAAAGGCTCAACAGTTCGTCCACAAAGAGTATCGCCAAGGCTGGACGCTGTAGGCCGTTCCTGTTGCTTCCCAACCATCATCAGCCATTGGAGAGACTCCATGCCAGATTCGATCACTAGACGCCACTTCATCGGCAACGCTGCTGCCGGAACCGCCGCAGTTGGCCTGAGCCTGTCCAGCTTGAAAGCACTTGCCGATTCGTCGCCCAGCAATAAAGTCGTCATTGGCGTGATGGGACTGAGTCGCGGTTCGGCACTTGCCGCTGGCTTCGCGAAGCTTCCCAACGTCGAAGTGAAATACTTATGCGACGTCGACAAGGATCGAATCCCGGCGTTGGCGAAGCGAATCGAAGAGACTTCTGGCAAAACGCCCGAAGGCATCACGGATTTTCGTCGCATCCTTGACGACAAGAGCGTCGATGCGCTGGTCTGTGCCGCGCCGAACCACTGGCATGCGCCAGCCACGATTCTTGGTTGTGCCGCCGGAAAGAACGTGTACGTCGAGAAGCCGTGCAGCCACAATCCACGTGAAGGCGAACTGATGGTTGCGGCAGCTCGCAAGCACAACCGTGCGGTTCAAATGGGTTCGCAGCGCCGCAGCGGAGTCGGTTTGCAAGAGGCGATTCAAAAGTTGCATGAAGGTGCCATCGGTCGGGTCTATCTCGTTCGCAGTTGGTACACCAACGCGCGCGGCACGATCGGAACTGGCAAGGTCGTCGATGTACCAGCGAACATCGATTACGACCTGTGGCAGGGCCCGGCACCACGGCGGCCTTATCTGGATAATGTCGTGCATTACAACTGGCATTGGCGTTGGCACTGGGGCAACGGCGAGCTTGGCAACAACGGCGTTCACGCGTTGGACGTTTGTCGCTGGGGATTGAACGTCGACTTCCCGACGCGTGTGACTTCCAGCGGAGGACGCTATCACTGGCAGGACGATCAGGAAACTCCCGACACACACACGGTGTGCTTCGAATTCGGCGATAAGGGGCAGATTACGTGGGAAGGTTTGAGCTGTAACAAACACCGCGCCGGCTTCGTTACGTTCTTTGGCGATAACGGCACGATCGATATCGACGGCAACGGCTCCTACGTTCACTATGACGGTGGCGACAAAGTAGTCGCGGAAGGCAAGGGCCAAAATCGCGGTGATGACGAGCACCTCGCCAATTTCATCGCTGCGATTCGCAACGATAAGCCGCTCGAATTGAACGCCGAAATCGAGAAGGGATATCGCAGCACGCTCCTCTGTCATCTGGGCAATATCGCTCAACGAACCGGCGCGACGTTGAACTGTGACCCTACGAACGGGCACATTCTCGATAACGAAGCGGCGATGACACTCTGGGGTCGCGAATACGAGCCGGGTTGGGAACCTAAGGTTTAATCAGGCGAGCGGCGGGAACTCGCGGGCTAACCGACGCGACAGAGCCAGATGCCGACCGGGCGATATCGCGCGGTCAAATTGTCTCGTGGTTGCTCAGAAATGAGCCGACTCGTCGCGGGCTGTTGGCTGCGAGCGCGTGAATTCCTTGGGAGAGCCGCTGCCGTCCATCGCCGCAGGGTCGCAGGCGATTTTTGGCGCACAAAATGCAGTAATAAATCGGCCAGAAAGATCCGCCCGACCTCATGCCCATCCAGAAAGGAGGCGCATCTATGGTCGCCACTTTCTCGCCGAGTTCAGTTCAGCAGAAACATCCCGTTCCCGCAGAGCGCTCCAGCTGGCTCCCGCGTCTCACTCAACGCTTTCGGAATTTTTGGCTTGCGCGCACGCCGGTCGAATTGAAGGCGCTGCGAGCGGGAGCAAAATCGGTGCGGGGCAACTATCGGATGTCGAATCAAGATCGTTGCATGGCAGACACCGGACATGGTGTCTTTATGGTGAGCGATGGTGTTGGTGGGCATCACGGTGGCGAGGAAGCTGCGGGAATCGTGGTCCGCACGATTGGGCCATCAATCGCGTCGATCGGTGCTTTCGTTGGCTTCGACCTGCCAAACATTCAGACCATTGTAGGGAATGCGATTCAAACGGCGCGACGCAGGATGGTTGAACTCGCCGGGTATTCCCCGGATTATCGCCAGATGGGGGCGACTATGGCGCTGGCGTTCGTGGTTGAAGGCCGGTTGTGTGTCTCGCACGTTGGCGATTGCCGCGTCTATCTTCTGCGCGATCGGACACTCACGCAACTGACCGTCGATCAGACTTTCGTCCAGGTCGCGATCGACGCTGGCATGTTGACCGCCGAGCAAGCACGCACTCACCCCTGGCGTCATGTTGTCACGAACGTCGTCGGAGTGAAACCGCTAGATCAAGCCCCCGATTTGACGGTCGTTGACCTCTGCCCTGGAGACCGAGTTCTGATTTGTAGCGACGGCTTGACCGGTGTTGTCGAGGACTCTCGGCTCCGCGAACTCCTACTCGATGTCACGGAACCCGAAACGACGGTGGACCGATTGATCGACGAAGCATTGGCTAACGATTCCCGAGACAACGTCACATGCGTCGTCTTTGATGTGGCGACAGCTCACAAAGAATTGGACGCCGGCGAGGCGTTGTTGGCGTTCGAACCGTATGCGGCCTGAGCGAGATCGAACCGTCACTCTGTTTTGGGAGTGACCTTTGATGTTCCAATTTGCGTCGTCTTCGCTTCTTTGGCTTCATAGTGTTCCATAAGAATCGAGGGGCACTCGTCTTGAACCCCGCATTGTTCGCAAACGATGCGAACCAAGTCAGCTCCGCCGATCCTGAGACTCTCATCTTGGCAGAATTTATACAGCTTCTTCAAATGCACGCACGTCATATCAAGCCTCCCTATCCGGGTTCTGAACGACTACTAATTCTGACGACAGTTGCCATCTCTCGCAATGCGGGTGCCCCGATTCGCTCAAATGAGGCGCGCGTGCGCGCCTCTTGGCACAAGGCACAGCGGGGTCTTTACGCCCTCAAGCGGCGTGTGGTTTCAGAACCTCGCCATCCGCATTCGCCGAAGTGCTTGTCGCGCCACGATCTATGTAACATCCGTGTGGCATCGGCAACGACGGCAGTATTTCTCGCTCGCTGGCGGTACGGGATTTGCAAATCTGCCGAGGCAGTTGTGACAGACCGCTTCCATCACCAGAGGACTGAGAGATCGGTGTTCCGGGAGCTTCCCGCTCCTTGAGATAAGTCGCCGTCGGCGATTGCCGGAATTGTTGCCGCGTACCACCTCGCTTGGATCGCCTACTGCGGCACGTTCTTCTTCCGGTTTCCGGCGGCGACTTGTTTTCCGGTAGCTATTTTTGGAGCATTGTTATGTTGGCGACTGACGATGTGAAACAAACCTTTCGCAGACTGCATGTGGATGAAGCGGCACACCCGGTGTGGAGTCAGGCGTTTCAAGATCGCGTTCGATTAGAGCAAGTGTCAGATGACCTGCTTGCCGGTCGTAGCGTAGCGATCGTGCTTGTCGCGATCGTAACAACGGGTCTGCTGCTGGGCGCGCTCGGCGTCTTGCTTTGTATCTAACACAACTCCACTCAGGAAGTCTTGAGCGACCGTTGACTACTGCGGTTGCTCGTCGCGCGTCGCTTCATTAACGGCGTCCGTTTCGTTGCCTTGAGGGCGAATCATTTCGAAGTAACGGCGGATGGTTTGGCGATGGCCAAGCGGAATGGGTTCTGAGTCGAGAACCGACTCGCTGATCTGTTCGTACTTATCGACCTTCTCGCGATATTGACGAATTGCCTCTTGCTGTTGTTCGGGAGAGGACATGGTCTCGATGTCGACATCACCGCTGGCCGATTCCGTGCCCGTGATTTGCATTTGAGAACCGGTCTTCAGTTGGGCCGTTTTGTCGCCGGGATCGTTACCGCTGCTGGCGAGCCCCCAATTCTTGCCGCCCTTCTTCTTGCTCTCTGCCTGACTCTTGCACTCGCTCTCGCATTCACCTTTGCATTCAGACAGACAGTTGCACTGTTTGCGGAGCAGGTCGGAGAGCTTCTTGCGAGTGCCTTGCTTTTTGCATTCGCCTGCCAAACCATCCATCCCGTCCTTGAATTTGCTGCGGTCGCCTTGCGTGAGGCCGGCCGAGATCTGGCTGGCTGCTTCGCGGAGTTGCCGCTGCGCGCCTGGCGACGAATTCTGTTTGGCTTGATCGAGTTTCTCGGTCAGCGCGCGTTCGGTTTGTCGATCGAGTTTGGGCATCTCTAGCTTCGCGAGTTCCTCGGCGGCTTTTTCCATCTCACCTTGCGACATTGCTTCGCCAGCGGCTTGGAACGGTTCGGCCAGTGCGAGAGCTTCGCCGATTTCCTGAAGCGCCGCTTCCGTGCTGGGGTCGGCGAGTTGTTCTTGCTTCGCTTGGAGAGCGGCTTCCATTTCGGACAGCTTGGCTAGTGCTTCTTTCGGATCGATGCCGGGTTGTTTTAGCTCTTCGATCTTCTCGGCGAGATCCTGCAGGAGTTTTTCGATCTCGGGGTCGGCATTCTCTTCGTTGAATTGCTCCAACTCTTCCAAGCCTGCGGCAACGCGAACCGCCTGATTCAGTACGACGTCGTTTTGAACAATGGCCGCTTTGACTTCGTCACGAGGACCGGACAAGAACGCAATGACGAGTGCGGCAACCGAAAGCACCAATCCCCAACCCCATGAACGCGGCGCACGGAAGGGAGCAACTTGAGCCGGGTCGACCGCAGCGACATGCGTCTGTGCATCGTCGAGTTGAAGTTGTTGGAATGGCGATTGAACCGCTTGATGCATAAAAATGAAGGCGGTCGCGACTCGATCTTTGAGGCGATACTGATGGTCGATAGCCGTCGCGGCTTCGCGAGCCCGTCGCGGTACGAACAATCCATAAACCAATCCGGCCATCGGCCCGGCAACGACAGCGGTTGCAATCCACGCGACCGAAAGCGATTCCACGCCTAGCAGCCGCGCGATTGCGAGTCCGCAGCCAATGACGCCGCCTGCAACGAGCCCCAGGGAAACCGTTTGCCACAGCCACTGACGTTGTTGACGAGAGCGGACGGCTTCGACTCGATCTTGAATGCTGTGCATGTCCTTGACTCCGGTTATTGTGGAGTGCGATGACTTGTCATCGCTTTGGTTTGCTAATCCACTTCGCTCTCGATATCCGTTGTTATCGTGTACCACTTTGCGAAAGAAAGCGGCGACAAGTCGCCGCACTCCAAATTGCCAACGCCTGATGTTATCGCTTCCTGAGAACCAATACTAGACATTTTCACCTTGCCGAAGACACAGAATCTGGCGATTTGCGGGTTTGAATTGTCATTCGCGTGACCACAAGATCCAGCACGGCCTCGGCGTCTGAGGCGGCGGCCTCAATGGTAATCTCTTTAACGGGGGCATCACCAACCGCCCACGTTTCCCAAAGGCGGAAGTCGTCCGAGCCACGGTCCGCGAAATAGGAGGAAATCACCGTTCCCGTCCGCACCAGACGAAATCGCCCCGAGCCGGAGGGAACTGTCCTGTAGCGGCCATCGTGCTTCTCAGCCCCGCTCAGAGTATTGTGCGTGCGCCGCGAGTTGACGGTCGCAATGGGCAGCCTGTGGGTTCCTACACCGGAATCGACATACATGTTGATCTTCGAATCGACCACGGCTCGCAGTACAACGACACTTCCCCAGCCGTCCTTCGGTGGGACGTGCGTGAAGTCCTCAAAATCAAGAGTGACGACAAAGTCACCCGCCATCGGCTCGCGCCAGTGAACTCGTGGCCAAGAGCCATAGCCCGTTGATTCTTTGACCAGCAGATGCAGGCCGCGATCGGTGGTCAGGCTGCGATCTGGTGGGCCAGCGAGTTCCAACCCTGCCGCCGCAAGCTTCTCCTTGGGCTCGCTGAAATCAAAGACGCGAGGGGCCGACCAATTCGCGAATTCGTTGGGAATTGGAACACGGGCGAGTTCCTGTTCTTCCACTGCGGGTAGTGTCTTCGGCCAGTTGCCTCGATAGTTAAGATTGCGGACACGGCACTTGGACTTGTCCGAGTAGTGAAACAAGCCGAAGAACCGCTCGGTGGACGGTTCGGTCAGCGTGATGGTCGCTACTTCGGCAGCGTTGATTGACAAGGTGAGCCGATCTCCCGCCAACGACAGCTGGTAGCGGTTCCAGTCATTCGGTTTCAAGTCGACGTTTGCCGCCGCTCCTGCAATCGGTGCGACGTTATCCGGCGCGAGTCCGCTCGTTTCGTATTGTGCATTCGTGAGCGTGTGCTTGGTCACGCCATCTGGACCGACCATCAGCGCGATGCGACCGACGGCGGGATGAACGGCGAACGCACCCGGCACATAAAACGCCTCAAATTCGATTACCCCATCTTCGAGCATCGGTCGCTGATATAAGAGCAAGCTTTCCACGTTGGCAGCCGCGATGTTTTGGCGCAGCTGCCCCACAATTTCACCTCCATGTTTCTTCCACGAAGTCGTTGTGTCGTCCGCGTCGAGCGAAATCGTCTCGCCATACGTATCCGCCCGCCAGGCACCAAAGCTGGCACAGTTGATCAGATCGATTTCGTCGGGAATCTCGGGGCTGCCGACGATTCGCAGGTCGCGCACGGTACAGGGGTAACCCGCCCCGTACGCTTGCAGAACGACCCACGGATCTGGTGCCGATGCGAACTTCTCTTCGTGGATCTGCACACCTTTGACAAAGGTCGTGACGGTGTTTCCATTTACAACGATGCGGTGGTCCGCGACCCAATCGCTCGGATTCGGAATGTCGAGTTGGCCATCAATGTCTTGGAAACTGTGCATCAGCGTGGTGACGCGTCGTGCCTTAAAGTCCCAGCGCGGTGCGACCGAGTGCATGCCGTAAGCGATCACGGCGTCGCGATATCCGTTTTGACATTGCTCGGCGACGATCTCGAAGTTTCCTTTCAGCGGCGATTGAAAGAAGAGTTGGCCCCACGTGCCGCCTGGAATCTGCCGCACGACTCCCGGTCGATAAAGCCACTCGGTGCGATCGTAACCCGCCGCGCGAACGTTCGGATTGTCATAAGGAACATTGCTCCATTGAGTGAGCCGCGACTCGGTCGACGATTGGAAACCGGGACTTAACATCGCCCGATCAACGCGGCCGAGCAGGATATCGAGCGAAGTGTCCCAGATCGGGTCGCTCTTTTTGAAATTGTCGTCCCGTTGTTTGGTAATCAGTTCGTCGGTGATGTCCCACGCGGCGAAGTGCAACGCGGGATGCTGCATGGCTTGCCAGGCAACGACTAACTCCGGCGCGCGGGCGCGGGCCGTCAAATCCTTGCTCAATCCCTTCGCGACGTAACGATGGAGATCGGTCATCAAGGCGTGAGCGAGTTCGAGATCGCCGGCTTGCATGGCCGCCAGTGCTGCCAAGGCGATCTTTGAGCGTTCGGCCACTTCGCCAAAAGTCTTGATCTCGCCAATCGTCTTGGTCAACTCGTCCAGTTTCCCCAGCCGCTCGGCAGTGTCCATCAACTCGATGGCAGGACAACGCATCTCTTGGCCCGAGGCCGCGGAGCCGTGACCCGAGACGAAGGCAAAGTACAGTCGCGCCAGCGAATGATCCGGCGAAGGCAACACCCACGCCAACAACTTGTCATACGCCTGCTCGGGCGGAAGTTGCCGTGCGTCGGCTAGAACGCCAGCGACATCGTGTTGAAAGATCGCCTCGGAGAGCAGCGTATTGATGAGCCGTCGATCGGCGGTCGTATATTTCTTGGTCGACGCCAGCAAGTCGTTACGAACTTCGTCGCTCAACGATGTTGGCCACGCTCCCGTCAGCTTCGGTTCGCGAACCTTCAGCGATTGGCCCTGGCGATGAAACAGGCCGAATCGATGGTCGATCTCCGGATCGAGCGGTCGTTCGTAAACCAATTCTTCATTCAACATTACTTGAATCGTGTCGCCGACCAGCCCGAGGCGGACGAGGTTCCAGTCGTTTTGTTTCAAGGGAAGTTGACCGGGGCCGCGACGAGCGGCCGGATTCGTCAGCCGGTTGCTATTGCTAACTCCCAGCACCGGCTCGTCCCATCCGGTGCGTGTAATCCAGTGTTCTTCGACGCCTGCCGCTTCCAATAGCAACGCCAATCGACCGATCGTGGGATGAGCCACGGCTTGGCCGGGACTGTAATAGAATTCGTAGCTGAACGTTTCCTGATCAAGCAGCGGTCGATGGTAGTACGCCCAACTGCGCGACTTGGGATTCTCCGCATC
>CAUJKL010000848.1 GCA_963204995.1 Planctomycetota bacterium
CAGATCCTTGGTCGCATCCCTACCAATATGAATCGACGGGCGACACGTTCAAAGTCTGGTCATGGGGACCGGACGGACAAGACGGTACGGAAGACGACATCACTAACGAATAATGTGGTTGCTGCAGGCATTCGCGATCGAGTCCGACGGAGCGGGACGAGCCCGAATGCTTGTCCCAGCGACTGATGGATAGATGGCCATGCCAATACATCCCACAACCCGATCGAACCCACTGCGTGGTGTCACGTTGTTGGAGCTGATGTTGGTTCTGGGGTTGCTCGTGATCATTTCCGCGCTGGCATTGCCATCGGCCACTCAACCGCTCGAAAGTTATCGACTTCGCAAATCGGGTGACCTGATCCGAGCGGAATGGGCCAAGGCGCGTGCCAAGGCGATGGAGACGGGACGTACTTATGTCTTTCGGCACGAACCCGAAGCAGGCGGATACTACATCGAGCTGTGGTACTCGGATGAAGACTATCTCGAATCCTCGACGTTGACCGGCATGGGAGTCGCTCCGGTCGCGGCACCGACAACGGGATTGTTCTCCCAGTCTGCTCCGACCACGACGAAGCATCTCCCCGAAGAGATCGTGTTCGTTGCCAGCGAGACCACGCAAGACGCTCGTGAGCAGTTGGCCGTTCAGGGTACGGATGCGTTGCAGAACCAAGACACATCCATGTCGTCGCCGATTTTTTTCTATCCCGACGGGACATCGTCGACGGCGAATTTGTTGGTGAAGAACGCACGCGGGCGATACATCAAGCTGGCGTTGCGAGGACTGACCGGTGTCGTTTACGTCAGCGACCCGCTTTCCAGCGAGCAGGCCGAATGAGTAACGAGCGACACCCAACTCGACGCTCCGACCGTCGCGCGTTATCGCTGCTTGAAGTCATGCTGGCGTTGGCGATCCTGGGCGGAGCACTCGCCGCGATTGGCGAGTTGATGCGCATCGGTGCCAGAAACGCAGAGATCGCTCGCGACTCGACGACGGCCCAGCTGATCTGTGAGTCGACGATCACCGAAGTTCAGCTCGGCTTTCTGCCCATGCAGACCGTGGGCCCCGTTCCGGTGAGTGACCTTCAGTATCAATTGGATTGGCTATACACGGTTACGGTACAGCCGATCGATCAGGAAGGGTTGACGGCGGTCTTGGTCCGCATCGAGCAGAATCCCGAAGTGTTTTCACGTCCCGTCTCCTTCTCTCTCACGCGCTGGATGATCGATCCTGCGATTGCGGCCATGTCGGAAGAGACGGCAACAACGACGGGAGGCAGCAGTGGCTAGATCGATGCCAGGGCGAAGCCCGCGCGGCTTTACGTTACTCGAGTTGATGCTCGCATTAGGTCTGACGACGGTTATTCTCCTTGCGATCAGCATGGCGGTCGATCTCCATCTTCGCTCGTTCGATGCCCGCCGAAAGCAATTGGAAGAGTCGCAGCTGGCACGAGCGATTTTGACAATTATCGCCGACGACATTCGCAATACAGTTCTGGAGTACGAACAAGATCTATCCGGGCTGGAAGCGATGCTGTCCGGTGCATCTACAGCGGCAACTGGAGTTGAAACCGGAACCTCGTCGGGTGGCGGGGCGTCGTCAGGGGACTCATCGGCCAGCATAGACCCTTCCCTCGTAGCAGAAGCAACGACGGCGTCGCAAGACCTGGCGAGTGCTGTCACGCTGCCGACGAAGCCTGGAATCTATGGCAATCAGTACCAGCTGCAATTGGACATCAGTCGCTTACCGCGATTCGATGAGTATCAAGCATTGCTCGCCGCCAAAAGCACGACGTTAGGTGTCACGGACATTCCTAGCGATGTTAAGACGGTGACGTACTATGTGCTGAGCGGTGGTGTCCCCACTTCGGCCAGTGGCCTGACGGCCACGAACCAAGATATTCTCACGTCGACCGATCCTGCCGTGGTTCAGCGTGGACTCGTACGGCGACAGCTCGATCGCGCGGTGAGCCAATACGCGCTGACGAACGGCTTAATGGTGGGAACGGATACTGTCGGTGAAGTTGTGGCTGCCGAAGTTGCTTCCATTGAGTTTCAGTATTTCGATGGCGTTGAATGGCGTTACGAATGGGACTCGGAGGTTGAAGGTGCCCTGCCAGTCGCAATTCAAATCATTATGATGCTCGAAGCGCCGTCGACTCAGTCCCTAACGGCTCAGTCTCTCGCGACCAATCAATCGCAAACCGGTGCGCCGACGGAACTCAACCCGAGTGCGTTGCACTACTACCGCTTGTTGGTTCCTGTCGCCACCGGCCAGGCAGCCGAGGCGGAAGCGGACACTTCGTTGGAGGCTGCGGGAATATGAGGCCTCGCCGATTCTCAAAACAACGCCGCGGCATCGTGCTGATCATCGTCTTGGTGGTCGTGATCGTGTTGGCATTGGCAGCGTATTCGTTCTGCGACTTGACCCTCGCTCATCGCCGCGTCGCGGTCGTCAACGGAAAGCAACTTCAGGCTCGGATGCTGGTGCAGTCCGGTGCCGAAGCCATCAAGCAATACCTGGCGACAGACGAAGCGACACGGCTTGACGCGGGGGGGCATTTCAACAACCCCACCTACTTTCAGGCGGTGGTCGTTCTGCCGGAGCAAGATTTGGCCAATCGTGGATGTTTTACCGTGCTTGCTCCTTACTTCGATGAACTAGGTCTTGCCTCGGGTGGCGTGCGGTATGGCTTCGAGGATGAGTCGTCACGCCTAAACCTGAACATGCTTTTGATCGCCGATACTGCGGTTCCTAATGGT
>CAUJKL010000849.1 GCA_963204995.1 Planctomycetota bacterium
GCCGCCGGAGGTTCGTACTCGAAATCCTTCCACTTCATCGCGCGCCGGAATGGCTCGACACGCAGGATTACTTCGCCGCCTTTGAACAGTCGCACAGTGCCGTTCGACTCGCTGACAACCACGGCGATGGCACTCGTATTCTTGCTGATCGCGGCTGCCGCCCAGTGCCGAGACCCGAGTCCCTTGGAGAGGGTGAGGTTAACGTGATCGGCATCGACAATCTGGCATGCCTTTTCGACAGTACCATCCGGCGCGACGATAAAGGCTCCGTCGAGCGGCGCGATTTCCTTGATGGCTTCGCGGACTCGAGGATCGGCCAGCGAACGCTCCTTGCGTCCGTAGCCCTTCACCGGGTCGAAGCCTGCTGGATGACTGAACGCGATGACTTTGCGCGTGTCGCCGATGACAAACATCGTCCCGACCGGCTTGCCTTCGCGCCCTTCACGGCCGATTTCTACCGCCAGATCCACCACGATCTTGAGCGTCTCGAGCGGCACGCTGGTTTCGATTTGCCGCAAGTCGCGAGCGGTCAGTCGACCGAGATGCTCGTTGAGCCGTATGAAGCTGATCGAATCCATCGAATCGGCTTCGAAGCCGCTATAGACGGCGACGACCGCTGAGTTTGGCTCCAAGATTTCCTTTGAAACGCTTTCGAGCAAAGCATGTGTCAGCTTCTCGAAGACGGGGGCTTCTGGCATTTCCAGGACGATGGTTTCTAAGCCAGCCTCCTTCGCACCCTCCAGTGCTGCCAGAACATCGGCGGCAACCAGGATCTTTTCAAGCCCGGCACGTTCTTTGAGTTCCTTCCAGTCCGTGGGGCCGTCCAGTATGACGAGCAATGCGTCAGCGTCTACCTGTTTGCTGAGGTTCACGGCCAAGCCATAAATCGACGCGAACTGTTCGTTGAAACGCTGCTGTTTCATTAAGACAAGGGTGCCACATCAAGAGGGAGCTGGAGGGGGCGCGGGCGACGTTCACATAGTAAAGCGTTTCGCCAACAAGAGCAACGGCCCTGAATTGCCGCGTTGAGAAGTTCCAAGTTCCAAGTTCCAAGATCCAAGATCCAAGTTCCAAGTTCCAAGATCCAAGATCTGAGTTCCAAGATCCAAGATCTGAGATCCAAGATCTGAGATCTGAGATCCGAGATCTGAGATCTGAAATCTGAAATCTGAAATCTGAAATCTGAAACCTAAAACCTAAAACCTAAAACCTAAAACCTAAAACCTAAAACCTGAAACCTGAAACCTGAAACCTGAAACCTGAAACCTGAAACCTGAAACCTGAAACCTGAAACCTGAAACCTGAAACCTAGAACCAACTCAACGCACGCAGCCGTTCGGCGATCGTCGGAGGCTCTGGCAGCACTGGCGAACGCCCTTCCACGTAGTCTCGCCACGCTGGCACACTGTCGCCATAGTCCTGCCCCGATACAGATTTCAAGGATTGGACGGCACGGTGCTGGAGTGCCGGATCCTTGTCGTTGAGCGCCACGCCGAGCGCTTGGAGTGACTGTTGGTCTTGAAACTTCGCCAGCTGTGCCGTGGCGGCGAGCCGTACGTCCAGATCGGAGTCGTTGCTGACGGTTTGTGAAAGTGCGTCGAGTGCCTCGCGGCCACCCCGCCGTCCCCAAGCTCGGCAGGCCGCAATGCGCACATCCGCATCTTCGTCGTTCATGGCAAGTTGCAGTGTCGGTATCGTCTCGGGGGCAGGGAACTCAGCGAGCGTCAGCGTCGCTTCCGCCCGCAAGATCGTGTTCGTCGAGTTTTGAACTATTTCCGCGAGCGTTGGAATTATTTGTCGCTGCTCACCCGGAGAAAGCCCCGTCGGATTCTCGCGAATTGCTCTCAGTTCGGCCAATTGCGTGTGAAAGGTCGGCCCGGCTTGCTCGTCCTTCTCCCATTGATTGCGATAGTAGGGATTCATTGCTGTCAGACCGCCGAACGGGCCGTCGACGCAACCGCTCGCGCTCATTCCGAGGACAAGAATCAACAGGGATTTGCTACAGGAGAATCGCATTGCCACCAATGAAAACCCAGATTTGCGTGCGAGTGCAGTGCCGAAAAGCCGGGGGACTGTAGCAAATCCATACCTTCGTCGCCAGACAGATCTCGTCCTTTCTCACACGCTTTATGCACGAAATGCGTTCGGCAAGGACATGCATGCATCACAACGCTTCCAGTGGGCGAGAATCATGGCGCCCCGATTTGCTTTCTGTCGTCAAACCAGGCTACTAGATTCGTGAGTTCCGCCACGTCGTGAAGTCCGACTGCGGTGAAACGCCGCTCACCACGCTGCCAACTGGCGGCAAGTCGGTCGTCCAGTTCGATCAGGCTGCAAGGAGTTCCGTTGCAGCTGACGGACCCCGCCGGGCGATCCCCCAACCATTCCCTCGTCGCCATCCGATATGGACAAAATGAAATTGGAACTGGCCAAACTCTCGCCGGAGGATGCCGCGTCGGCGGAAATGCAACACGTCTGTCCAGTCGGCCGCGAGATGCTCGGGGCAATGGGCTCACCGGTGAAGGTCGACGTCAAAGCGATGTAACGAAAGCCGAGACGCTGGATTGTCCGAGCCCACCGTTTGCCGAGATTGCCGAAAGCTAAACAAAAAATACGAAACGCCCCCTGGACTATGCACCACACCCCCGAATTGAAGAAATTATGAACAACCGCTCGATTGCCTATTCTTCGATAGAGATGGCTCTGCGTCCGGATCGGCACCGCGCGACGTGACATGCCGGACGACCTACCGCCGAGAGAAGCCGCCCCTCCGCCGGAAGCAATAGTGTAAAGTGTACGCATTGGAAAGGATCAAAACCGTGAGTGAGACCTCGGCGACCGTGGAAAACTTGAAGAACAAAGTCCGTCCTTCGAACTTCGGCACGGTGGTTTCGGTGCGGGGCAGTGTCGTCGATATTCGGTTCGATACAAATCTGCCGCCCATCTATTCGTTGCTGCACGCGAACGAGGGGAAAATTGCCATCGAGGCGCTAGCTCAACTCGACGCGCATCACGTACGTGGAATCGCGTTGACTCCCACCCAGGGTCTCGCCCGCGGTGCCGTAGTGAAAGACACGGGCGGACCGTTAACTGCACCGGTCGGTAGACAAATCGTCTCGCGGATGTTCGACGTGTTTGGCAACGCCATCGACCGCGAAGCGGCACCCACCGATGTCCAATGGCGTAGCGTGCATCGGGCTCCGCCGCCTCTGGAACGACGTTCCACCAAGTCCGAGATCTTTGAAACAGGCATCAAGGTCATCGACGTGCTGGCTCCGCTAGAGCGTGGTGGCAAGGCCGGTCTGTTTGGTGGGGCCGGCGTGGGCAAGACGGTGTTGCTCACGGAAATGATCCACAACATGATCGGATACCACGAGGGGGTCAGCATCTTTTGCGGGATCGGCGAACGTTGTCGCGAGGGCGAGGAGCTTTACCGTGAGATGAAGGACGCCGGCGTGCTGCCGAACATGGTGATGGTCTTTGGTCAGATGAATGAACCACCGGGCAGTCGGTTCCGGGTGGGCCACGTCGCACTAACGATGGCCGAGTATTTCCGCGACGACGAACGCCGCGACGTACTGCTGCTGGTCGACAACATCTTTCGTTTCCTTCAGGCCGGCATGGAGGTGTCCGGCTTGATGGGACAGATGCCGTCGCGTCTGGGTTATCAGCCCACGATGGGCACCGAGCTATCGGCGTTTGAAGAACGCATCGCCAATACCGATGCAGGCGCCATCACCTCGATCCAGGCGGTGTATGTGCCGGCGGACGATTTCACCGATCCAGCGGCAGTGCATACGTTTTCGCATCTCTCCGCGTCGCTCGTGCTGTCGCGTAAACGGGCCAGCGAAGGTCTGTACCCGGCGATCGATCCGCTGCAATCCAACTCCAGTATGGCCACGCCGGGCGTCGTTGGTCAGCGGCATTACGAACTGGCGCAGGAAATCCGGCGGACGCTGGCACAATATGCGAGTCTTAAAGACATCATCGCCATGCTCGGCCTCGAACAACTTTCTCCGCAAGACCGCGATGTGGTCGCTCGCGCCCGCCGGTTAGAGCGATTCTTCACTCAGCCCTTCTTCACGACGGAGCAGTTCACCGGCCTCACAGGAAAGCTTGTCAGCCTCGAGGATGCTTTGGACGGTTGTGAGCGGATTCTGCACGATGAATTCAAGGACTATTCAGAGCGTTCACTCTATATGATTGGCACGATCGACGAGGCGAAGAAATGAATCTGAAGATTCTCTTGCCGTTCCAAGTCTTTGCCGAGAAGACGGGTGTGTTGCGCATTGTCGCGGATACGCGTCAGGGCTCGTTTGGGCTTCTGCCCCATCGACTGGATTGCGTCGCAGCGCTCACGCCTGGAATTCTGCTCTACGAAACTGAAGCGGAAGGCGAGGTCTTCGTCGCGGTGGATGCGGGGATGCTGGTCAAGACGGGCTTGGACGTGCTCGTCACCGTGCGTAACGCAATTGCCGGTGCGGACCTCGGGCAGTTGCGCGAAGCCGTGGAACGCGAGTTTCTGAATGTGAACGAGCGGGAGCAATACGTCCGCTCGGTGATGGCGAAAATGGAGACTGGTTTCATCCGCCGTTTTGCCGAGTTGCAGCATGAATGAAAAGCAGGAAATCGATCGTGAGAAAGACGAAACGGAGTTCAGCCGGGAGGTTGGCGCGAAGGCCGCACGGAAACTCAAGGCCCGGCGCAACCCCACGCCGGGCCTGTGGTCTGGCTTGGGCATGATGGGGCTGATCGGCTGGTCGGTGGTCGTGCCGACGCTGCTCGGCGCCGCGCTAGGCATCTGGCTGGATAAGCACTATGCGGGCAAGCATCCCTGGACGTTGGCGCTGCTGATTGCCGGGTTGTCGATCGGCTGTTTGAATGCATGGCTGTGGGTTGCCAGGGAAGACCAGGCAATGCGAGAGGAAGACGAAGGAAAGAATGATGATTGAAACTCTGACTCTACTGTTGGCTTGGTTGGCGGGCGTTTTGCTAGGCGTGGTTTTCTTCGGTGGTCTGTGGTGGACCGTACGCAAGGGACTTTCGTCCACGCATCCGGCGTTGTGGTTTCTCGGCAGTCTGATACTGCGAACGAGTATGGCCGTGGCTGGATTTTGCCTTGTCGCGAGTGGTCATTGGGAGAGGCTGCTAGTTTGTCTCCTCGGATTTATCATAGCCCGCCACATCGTGGCACGGCTGACGCAGTCGTCGGAGGAGGCTAGCCATGCGTCTTAGTCCCGACGAGTTGATCTTCTGGCAATACGGTTTTTTCAAACTCAACGCGACCATCGTCTTCACCTGGGGATTGATGCTCGTGCTCGTCGTCGGTTCCAAACTGATCACGCGCAACCTTTCCGTAGATCTGCAACGTTCCCGCTGGCAGAACCTGTTGGAGATCGTCGTCACCAGCATCGTGAAACAGATTGAAGAGTTAGGCCTGAGTCAGCCCCAGAAGTATCTCGGTTTTTTGGGCACGCTGTTCCTGTTTATTGGCGCGGCCAGCCTCGGC
>CAUJKL010000850.1 GCA_963204995.1 Planctomycetota bacterium
TCAAACGATCTCAACACTCGGCGTTGATACCCGTCGTGAGTGCCGTGCCATTCCAAGGGATGTTGGATCCAACACCGTGTTTGGAACATCGATGGCAGTTCGGCAATGCTTCCCTTCGGTGACTTCCTTTCCTCGACGGATCCCGCCACGGCGGTCGCAGCTTTGTTCACCCGTGTCGACGATCCGACATCGTTAACAATGAAAGTGTTGTTATATCAGTACGACTCTAGCGACCAACGGGAGCGGGTTGTGTCCAACCGAGCGACAGCTCGCATTGGCTGCGGCCCTGCCGCCCTACGAAGTCATCTGACTTCCCATCAGCGTTCATGTCAGAATCGCCCGCGGAGAGGTTCGCTGACCGTTCCACATCGCAGCGAGGCGATGTGGAAACCAAGGGGCTCTCCCGGTTCTGTTACCATCGCCAGCGGACGGTTTGAGGCCAGAGCAACTGGCGAAGTTTTCTCTGTAGGACTCTTTCATTCCCAATTCCAAGCCGGTTTCATCCCGGCGCTTTCTCTGCCCCCTTTCACGCTCTCCTTTCACGCTCTCCGATTTTTCAAGCACCTGCTGGACGGCCTCTCCGTTAACTCGACTCGTAACGCCTCTCAATCGTCGCGCACAAGCCAGCCGCGAACCCTTCGCCCGAGCCGTCGCGTTTATATTTTAATTCCAATTGCCGAACTTCGTTGGCAAGCTCGTGATCGCAGAACAGGATTGCGATCCAGCGTGAAAAGTCATGGTGTCGACAATGGTTGGCCAGCACTCTTGAGCTAACTTGCCCGACTGTATTCGCCAGATCGCGTAGCGTTGCGGCGGCGGCACCGATCGGGTGCCCATCCTCGGTGAAAACGAACTCTTGCCCCTTTGCGACGGGAGTATCGAAGTACTTGGTGCGATGACGAACGTGGGTCGTCAAGCGTGGAGCGACGATGAAACGGCGAAGCCTGCCAGCGGCTTCTTCGGTTGGTGGTAATAGTGCCGCTTCGGTGATCCCGAGGTTGGCAAGTTGTTCGTACCAGTCATGCGAGTCGATGTAGGTATCAGCCGTTTCATCCAGCAAGTCTCGCAGCACGTCCACTTCTTGACGCTCGGCCAATCGCGTGACGGCGACGACTTCAATCAACTTCAAGACTCTTGCCGTCAACTGCGATGGGCGATAGGTCACCAGCGTATAGCCATCGAGTTGCGAGTCGAGCAGATGTTTGCCGTGGGAATGGCCCAGGAAATAGTGGCACTCGTCGAGCAGAATTCGATGTGGGAAGCCTCGCTCGCGGCGATGGTTGGCAACCAACGGCAAGTGGTGCTGGACATACTCGGATTTCTCATGGTGCTGGAGGTGCGACAGGTTCAAGACGACACTTAGCCCTTGCTGCAACAGCATCTTCAGATCGTCCCCATGTGGCAGCAATCGACCACCACCGAGAACGACCGTGTTGGGCAAGTTTGCAAGGCTGCTATAGTCGCCTTCCGGGTCGAACGCATAGACCGTGTATCCGAGTAATATCTGTTGCTCGACGAGCAAGCCCGCGAGCCAAGACTTGCCACTTTTCGTGTCTCCCGCGACCAAGACGTTTCGCCCGCGAATGGCGATCTCAAAGGGCGTTTGCCCTTCAATTTCTTCCAAGATTAACTTGCGGTGATGAGTTGTGGTTTCCAGCGGCAACCGGATGTCCGTCGAGATGCGGTCGATGTATTCCGCGACAGCCTCTGGACCGCTGCCATCGATGACATGATCCGCCGCCTCCTTCAATCGCGGCGAGCCCCATGACACGGCGACCCCGTGTTCACAACAAGTGAGCAATTCGTGGTCGTTCTCGGCGTCGCCGATACCGACCGCGTTGTGAACCGAAACGCCGAGCGTATCGAGTAGCTCGCGTAAACCGCCCGCTTTGCTGATCGACGCGGGCAGCAGCATCATGCGTCCGCGATTGAACGTGATGGCCAGCGGCAACTCCAATTGTCGAATCAGAGAGATCGCGACATTCGCGAATTCGGCGTCCATTTCGACAACACATCGTCCGACCTTGAAATCGATGCCGCGCTCGGTCAACTTCGTGATCAGCGAAAGCGGCGGCGCGCGCCCGAGTAACGTGGTGTGTCCGTTTGGCAGGGCGACGACGGCACCGTTTTCTGCAACAACGCCATCGACAAAGTCGAGGCAGCCGGCAACGTGGCGGAGTTCGGAAAGAATCCGCCCGGTTACGATCACGACAAGCACGCCACGTTTGCGTGCCTTTCGTATCGCTTCCCGAACGGCTGGATCGATGACTCCGTCCCTGGCAATCGTGCCGTCATAGTCAGTCGCAATTACGCGTAAACGCATCGGTCTTTCCTCTTGTGATTCTGACGTGGCGTAAGCTGCCAACTTGCGGCTCGCCACATTCGCAAGCTAGAAGCTTACGCCACGTTGGCAAGCTGGTAGCTTACCCCACGTTGCGCTGCAACACACCACCGCCACCGACGTGCCTACAACGGCTGGATCGGCGGCATCGGCATGCCCACTTTCGGTTCTTTCAACGGCTCTTCCTTCTCCTGTCGGAGGCGGACGGTCAAGACAGGACATCGTGCGTGACGGACAACATATTCAGCGACACTTCCCAACAGCAGATGAGCCAAGCCGGTGCGTCCATGCGTGCCCATCACGATTTGGTCGCAATCTCTTTCCTGGGCGACCCAGCAAATGACTTCACCGGGCGGTCCTCCGTGGACAAGATGCTCTACCTGAACGCCTGCTACACGAGGTTGAATCTTGGAAAGCGCTTGAGTCGTTTCGTCGTCGGCTTGACCAGCCGCGTCGATCCCTGTCCATCTCGGCTGGGCATGTAAGACGAGCAAGCTCGCGCCCGTACTGGCGGCAAGTCGCTCGGCTTGCTCAAACGCTGCGCCCGACGCGGGCGAAAAGTCCGTGGGACAAAGGATGCGACGAATCGGATTGACTGTGTCAGTTGGCATGTCACTCTCCAGGTGC
>CAUJKL010000851.1 GCA_963204995.1 Planctomycetota bacterium
TGCTGCGAGGTTCTGAATACGGAACTGTCAGCTCGACCCTGCTGGCGTTGGGAAAGAAACCCCGCGACGCCATCTATCAATACGCGGAGGGAGCCCCCGATCAGTCCAAGTACGAAGATTTCTCGCCACTGCTGCGAGACATCCTCAGCCGCGGGCTGCGTGAATCCCGGTCAAAGGCCGACGCTCAAGTATAAGAGTGTCTTCATGTTGCGATCAAAAAAGGCGAGCCATGTGCTCGCCTTTTTTTGTGTCCATAAACTTCGGACTTCGTCGCAGCGCACAGCGCACCCTGTTTCGAGATGGCGTTGCGAGATATCACGCAAACCACGCTCGCATCTGGCGGGTCGAGACCACCGCAACGCTGGCGGCGGCTGGCGCAAATGTGGCGTCAATTGGCTACGAACAGGCGGGCCGGAACGGCGCAAAGCCTTGGTCCGGCCTACCGAGGGCGCAATGTGGCGTCAATTTGCTGCGGACATGCGGGCCGCTACCGGCGACTCGGCGGAGGGGGGAGCGTTAACTTTGTGGCGGATTGTGCTGTTTGAAGAGCCACATACTCACGTAACAATTGGTTAGTGGCCGTAAATTCTGCCGTTTGTGACAAGGCGGCGTATTGCTGGTCCGCAGCGACGGCGGCGTATTGCTGAAGCTTGTTGCGCAGAACGGTCGCGTCAACGGGCTGGCCAGTGAGAACCTCGCGGGGAGGCTCCAAGTATTCACGCCAACGGTCATCGAGGATCGCTGACAGCTTCTGCCACGACAAGACAAGTTGGTGTCGCACGGCTTCGACTTGCGGAAGCTCAAGTGCGCCCGGATTCGGTGGCACTTCGGACACCGCGATCTGCGGTGAACCACTGTATTGAGCCAGGCGATTCATGAGACGAATCGCGGAAGCTGGTGCAGTGTTCAGCGGACGAATCGCTTCACCGTTTGCACCGACGATGGGAGTGTGATAGTAGGCGCTGCCAGCGGAATGGTCGAGTTGCATCAGCGAACCGTCAATTGACACGCCGGCAAAGAGACCTCGGCTGCGCGAGTAGGAAAGAATCTCGGCCGCCAAACTCGTATCGGTTGCGGCGGTCGCTTGACGACCGACAGGCCCAGCCGCAGCGGCGGCGTCCACACCGACCGTAAACCTGCCACTCATTAAGCCGTCGACGCTCTTGCGAGTTCTAAAGATCAGCACGACATCGGTCGACTGAATTCCAGCCTGCCAACCCACGCTACCACCCGTGAGCGACACAAAGATGGGCGGATTCCACTGCCCCGCAGCATCTCGCACCAAGGCCACGCCACGGCCGTGACGGACGCCGACGACAAAGCCTCCTTTAATGACATTCGGAATAATCGCGATACCATGTGCGTCGGCCAGCAAGTATTGCGGGATCTGTTTCGCGGGGACAGACATGATCTCGTCGAGAACGCCAGTCGCCGAATCGACGGTCTGGTCCATCATGGTCTGCGCCATGGTCAGACAAGGCTGCAACGTGACACACAGCAGACCAGCCATCAATAGACTTCGCGGTAGAGAATTCATGCACTTTACCTTAGCTATCACTCAAGAACTTGCTCGCCCAAAAATACGGGTCAGGTATTCTATGGAGATAGACGGTTGGCGACAATGTTGATTCGGGATAGCCTAGATACTCGCAACTTTCGCACCGCTGGAACACATCTCGCAAAGATCGCCATGCAATTCCGCTTAATGAGCTACAACATCCACAAGGGTATTGGAGGGATGGATCGCCGCTATCGTCCGGAGCGAATCGTCACGACGATTGCCCAGTATCGTCCCGATATCGTTCTGATGCAGGAAGTTGACGACGGCGTCCCACGTTCACGGTTTGATCGTGAAGTGGACCTGATCGGCGATGCACTCGATTTTCGCCATCGCGCGTTCCAGCGAAACGTCACTCTTCGCTGCGGCTGCTACGGCAACGCCATCCTCAGCCGCTTCCCGTTATCGGATGTTCACGACATCGATCTGACGATCCCGATGAAAAAACGCCGTCAGGCACTCGCCGCCCACTGTACCTTGCGCTGGGAGCATCATTCGCGTTCGATGTTGCTCTTCAATCTGCATCTGGGGCTAGCGGGGTTTGAGAGGGCCATGCAGCTGCGAAAAGTTCTGGCGGCCGAAGTCTTGAAGCACACTCACGAATCGACGGCGACCATCATTGCCGGCGACTTCAACGATGTCTGGGGCAGCCTCGGCAAAGGCATCCTGGAGCCGCGCGGGTTCATCCCTGCCTTGGGCATGACCAAGACATTTCCGGCGATCCTGCCGATGCGGCCGCTGGATCGTGTCTACTATCGCGGCGGGCTGACACTCGGTCATAGTTTTGCCTCGCACACGAAATTATCGAGACACGCTTCGGATCATTTGCCGGTGATCCTCGATTTTGTGATTGATTGACGCATGTTTTAGAGACTCACCGTCCGCACCGTTCACTGCCGTGCGAACAGTATACTTGTGGACGTCGATGCCAATCGTTGAATCGTCTTCCTCCGTGCCCACAGCCTCTTGCAAATGATGAACGCATGATCGCCCTCAAGGACATCGAGTTTCGATATCCCGGCAGTGATTTCTGCCTGCGAGTTCCCGAAATGGTCGTTGCACGAGGCACGACCGTGGCGTTGATCGGACCGAGCGGCAGTGGCAAGACAACGATCCTGAATCTGATCGCGGGCATTCTAGTTCCGGATACCGGCCACATAGCGACGAACGACGTCGATCTGTCGAGGCTTGGCGACAGCGCGCGGCGGGCCTTTCGCATTCAGAATATCGGGCTCGTGTTTCAGGAATTCGAGCTGATCGAACATCTCAGCGTATTGGACAACATCCTGTTGCCATGCAGAATCACTCCGGCCATTTCGCTCCAGCAGACACATCGCGATCGCGCCGCCGACTTAGCTCGCGAAGTTGGGCTCGCCGATAAGCTAAGGCGGTATGTTCGCAAGCTGTCGCAGGGCGAACGGCAGCGAGTGGCCCTCTGTCGTGCGTTGCTGCTGGAGCCCGCGTTGCTATTGTGCGACGAACCGACTGGTAATCTCGATCCGATCAACAAAGCACACGTGCTGCAAATCCTGTTCGATTACGTGAATCGTCACGACACGACACTGTTGACGGTCACGCACGACCACGAGCTATTGCCGCGGTTCGATGAAACGATCGATTGCCAGCAGTTTCACGCGAGCAGCGAGGCGATCGCGTGAGAGACTTGCTCTATCTCGCTTGGCGATACCTCGTTTACTACCGCATTAAGACGGTCGTGTTGGTGGGTTCGATCACTCTGATCGTTTATCTGCCGGCGGGCCTGAATACTCTGGTCAGCGAAAGCGCGAACGAACTGACATCGCGAGCCGAAGCAACACCGTTATTGCTGGGTGCAAAGGGGAGTCCGTTGGAGCTTGTTCTCAGTTCGTTGTACTTCGAATCGGACACACCGCCCACGCTGCGCTATGCCGAAGTCACGCGACTCGAAGAATCGGCACTGGCCAGCGTGATCCCGCTCTACACTCGCTTCAAAACGCGAGATAGCACGATCGTCGGCACGTCACTCGATTACTTCGCGTTTCGCGGATTGAAGTTCGGCGAGGGACGACCGTTTGACATGCTCGGCGAGTGCGTGCTGGGTTATCAGGCGGCGATCTTGGGCGGCGTCCGCCCAGGCGATAAGCTAATGTCAAAACCAGACGGAGTGTTCGATATCGGAGGCGTCTATCCACTCAACATGCACGTCGTGGGTGTGCTCCAGCCGACTGGGACGCCGGACGATCGAGCTGTCTTTGTCGACGTGAAAACGGCCTGGGTGATCGAAGGCCTCGCTCACGGACACGCCGACGTCCGCATCCCGACCGAGCGACCGAGCGAACCGCGTCAGGATGGCAGGCAAGCCGACTCGCACCCCGCGGTCGCGCATTACAACGAGGTCACACTGGAAAATGTGGCATCCTTTCACTTTCACGGCGACAAAGGGTCGTTTCCGGTTACGGCAGCCATCGCCGTTCCGCACGATGAAAAGTCGAGTACGCTGCTGCAAGGGCGATATCTTGGCGATGATGAATTGGTACAAGTAGTTCGTCCGGCCTTCGTCATGCGGCAACTCCTACAAACCGTCGTGAATATACAGCGGTATATCCTGCTAGCCGGGATCTTGCTGGGAATCGCTACGCTGGCCACGATGGTTCTCGTGTTCATGCTGTCCGTCCAACTGCGACGCCGCGAGCTGGAAACCATGATCAAGATCGGCGGCACACGTCTGCGGATCTATTCGCTGATCGCAACGGAGATAGTGGGCGTGCTCGTCGCGGGCACGTTGCTGGCGGGCGGACTGGCCTTCTTGACTAGCTGGTTAGGTGCTTCGGCCACACGATTGATCATCCAATTGACGTAAGTAGTCAGCGATCTGCTACGTGTTCGGCCGCGGCGGCCAGCAATAGTTCGTCATCGTTCGTACGCAGTCCTTGCAGGCACATTTCGGCGTGACGCAATGAATCGGCGATGAAGAGCAACGCCACGGCATCGTGAGATCGATCGTTGCGGGTCAGCTCGTCGTCCCAGCGGCTGAGTGCGCAGGCGGTAGCGAGCAGTTCCATCGCGATCCACGAAAGCCGCTCTTGCACGAGTTGCCGTTCGAGGACTTCTTCGCGGTGCCGGATCAACGTTCGCTGAACGATCGCGCCGAGTCGGCTGATCAGTTTTCCGAGCTTTTTCGCGGCTGGCTGTAGCTCCGCAGATCGAACTGGCACGAGTGGCGAGCTGAACCGAACGCGCAGTGCGTCTGCGGCAAAACGACCGATCGCACTCACACCGCTCCACGGTCGCTTCCACACGTCGGCAACTTCTTTCATCTTCAGTCCCGGCCCGCGCATACCCGTCAGCGCGATGAACGACAGCAGCACCTCGTTCGCGCCTTCACCGATTTGATTGATGCGATGATCGCGGAGCATTCGCTCGAGCGGGAGATCCGTGAAGTAAGCCGCTCCACCATGAATCTGAAACGCGTCGTTGACAATCGTCCACAGCCGCTCGGTGCTCCAGACCTTGAGCATCGCGGTTTCCAGCATGTAATCTTCGAGCCCTCGATCGATCAGGCCCGCCGTAACCGTCGTCATGGCTTCCATCGCGTACGTCCAAGCCGCCATGTGAGCAAGTTTCTGCTGAACCAGTTCGAACTCGCCAAGCGTACGGCCAAACTGACGCCGTGTGTTGGCATGATCCGTAGCCAGACGCAGACAGGTCTTGGCTGCACCCGTGCAACACGCACCAAACGTCGTGCGGCCAAAGTTAAGCACGGTCAGTGCGATTTTCAGTCCCTTGCCGCGCGGCCCGAGAATGTTTTCCCGCGGCACGTGCAGATTCTCGAACGCCAGCCTCGCAGTGGCCGTACCGCGAATGCCAAGCTTCTCCATCCGCGGTTCGGGAACCTGAAAGCCCGGCATGTCAGGTGTCACCAGGAACGCGGTGATCGCGGTCTCGTCGCTGCCTTCGATGGGAGTGCGCGCCATCACGGTCAGCACGTCGGCAATCGCTCCGTTGGTGATGTAACGCTTTTCGCCATTGAGTACGAAGTGGCTGCCGTCAGCCGAAGGCGTGGCCGACGTCTGCACGTTCGAAGCGTCAGATCCCGCCGCTGGTTCCGTCAACGC
The DNA here is from genome assembly GCA_963204995.1 of Planctomycetota bacterium. Classification (GTDB taxonomy): domain Bacteria; phylum Planctomycetota; class Planctomycetia; order Pirellulales; family Pirellulaceae. The sequence goes on from CAUJKL010000851.1 coordinate 5,653, forward strand.
GAACGCCGCCAGCTTCCTGCCGCTGACTAAATCGGGGAGCCACTTCTGCTTTTGCTCTTCTGTACCGAACAGCAGCAAGCCTCGCATGCCAATCGAGTGATGTGCATTGACAAAGATCGACGTCGAACTGCATCTCGCCCCGATGACTTCCAGTAAGCGACAATAGCCCATTTGCGAGAACTCCTGGCCGCCAAACTTGGCCGGTGCCGTCATGCCGAGCAACCCCAACTCGGCCAGCCCATCGATCGTCTCGCGCGGGATATCGGCCTCGCGATCGATTCGCACGGGATCGAGATGATCGTCGCAGAACTTTTCCAACGCCGCGACCGATGATGCCACGCGGACTTCCTGATCGTCCGACAATCGCGGATACGGAAACACCCAGTCGGCCACGAAGCGTCCCTCGAACAACCCCTTCGCCACACCTGTCCGCTGCGGCAACGAGCCGAGCAATTCTTCGGCTTGCCGGATTTGCTCGTCGCGTTGGGCGAGTCGATCCGTGTTTTCTGTCGTGGTGCTCATGGCATCATCCTTTGCGATTGTCCGTTCACTGGAATCATACACACGCCATCCGCTGGCAACCGCATTTCGAGGAGAATTTGCCCCAGCGTTTTACCTTGGGCGTCAGTTCGCAGGCTGCAGCGGAGCACGCCCCGCAGCACGAAATTCAGCGCACCGAGATTCGGCAGCTCGAACCGCTCGACCGATGCCACTTGCAGCGGCGCGAAGAATTCGGCAACGCGATCGGCCGTCAGCCAGGATCGCAAAAACTCCCAAGCTTCGCCGCTGCGAGCGATGACGCCAACGTTGGCGCTCGACCCTTTGTCGCCACTGCGAGCACAGGCGATGTCGTACAGGGTTGGCGGTCCGCTACGTGAAGGCGATCGGGATGGCAACCGCTCGCCGGCTGCGCATTCCAACTGCATGGGCGAGCGTTCAATCGCCGGTTGAACGACCGCACGCGAGGGTGACGTGTCCTCCGTCGTGATCGTATCGACCAGCGGAGTGATCGCCTGGCGGGCGATCAGGCATGGCCAATAGCGAATCAGCGGATGAATGCGTGGGCGGCCTTCGGCGTAGCCCGTCGTGCCTTGTGGACCGGCGGTGATCAAGGGCATGAATTCACGCGAGAAGCTTTCGACTGCCTGCCGCGAATCGGCTTCGACAGCCACTCGCAAGACGGTTTCGAGGAACACGTCTGACTCTTGGCAAGCGTTCCCCGCCAGAGCACCAACCACCCCGCCGGCGCAAGCTCCGCTGCCGAGACATTCGATAATACTGTCTCGCAGCTCGAAGCCCGCTTCGCGAACGCGTTGCAAAACCGACTCGCCGGCGCGACGTGCCTTCTGAACCGCCTTCCGCCCGAAAATCGTCAGCATCCCGGCCGATCGATACCCGTCACGAAAAGTCGCACTGACTTTGTACGTCTCTGGATGCGGCCCGCCACTCGCCCCGCGAACTTGGACGCGATCGTTCCCCAGATCGTCGACTTGCAATGACAAGAAGGAAACAGTCACGTCCGGGCTGAGGTAATTCGCCGGATCACCGATCTCGTAGACAAGTTGTTCCTTGACAGTCTGCGGTGTGACTTGACCGCCGGTGCCGCGCGGTTTGGTGACGATACAGCTGCCATCGTCTGAAACTTCAACAATCGGAAAGCCGATGTGAGTGGAGTCCGGCACATCGAGCCAGTCGGTGCTAATTCCTCCGGTCACTTGAGTACCGCATTCGATCAAATGCCCGGCGATGGTCGCACCGGCCAGACGGTCGAAATCGGTTTTGCTCCAGCCAAAGTGGTACTTGCACGCGGCGACGACCAGCGACGGGTCGGCAACTCGGCCCGTGATCACGATGTCCGCGCCACCGGCCAACGCTTCAACAATCGGTGCCGCGCCCAGATACGCGTTCGCCGTGACGAGCCGATTCGCAACATCACTGATCGGTGTGCCGGTGTCGAGATTGCGAAACTCTTGCGAAGCCGGACTGTTGGCAGCCGTGCGAACGATACCCACAACATCGTCGCCCGAAACAACGCCGATACGCATTGATCGGCAGCCGGCCGCTTCGAGTGCCTCGCGACATGCCTCCGCGCAACCGCGCGGGTTCAGCCCTCCGGCATTGACGATCAGCCGACATCTTCCACCCGCAGACCAGTAAGGTGCCAGCGAGCGCACGACGTCAACAAAGTCTCGTGCAAATCCTGCCTGCCGATCGCGTTCTCGCTGCACGGCGAGGATCGACATGGAAACTTCGGCCAAATAGTCCATCGTCAGATAATCGAGATCCGGCTCGCGGGCCAGCATCTCGGACGCGGCGTTTCCGCGATCGCCCCAGAAGGCTTGAGCGTTCCCAATTCGGACGGATTTTGGCATCGGAATTACCTTACACTTGAAGCACGCCTGTCCTAAAACCACCTTCGATGGTCGCTGGCAACAAATCGAGTGCGGTTTGCAGCCAGAGCCGCGTGTCGTGCGGTGCGATGATGGCATCGACCCAACCGCGCGCCGCGCCATAGCGGATATCGGTCTGTGCGATGTAACGCTCGCGGATCGATTGGCGGAGTTCTTCGACCTCGTCTTCTGCCAGAGTCCGGCCCGCGCGCTGGGCATCGCGGAGTTGGAGGGCGAGCAACGTTTCGGCGGCCTGGTCTGCACCCATCACGGCGTACTTGGCATTTGGCCAAGCCAGGATGAGTGCGGGGTCGTAAGCTTTGCCACACATCGCGTAGTGTCCCGCACCGAACGAGCCACCGATGATCACCGTCAGCTTGGGCACGATGGAATTACTGACGACGTTGACAAGCTTCGCACCGGCGCGGATGATCCCCATCTGCTCGGCCTGCTTGCCAACCATGAAACCTTGTACGTCTTGCAGGAACACGAGGGGAACACGCGTCTGGTTACAGTCCATCACGAAGCGAGCCGCCTTATCGGCCGCATCGGGATAGATCACGCCGCCGATTTGCAATTCGCCACTCGCACTTCGGGAGCGGTGTTTTTGGTTGGCCACGACTCCTACTGCATGACCACCGATCTTGGCGAACGCCGTGACCAGCGACTGACCGAACTCGGCCTTGTACTCCTGCAACGAATTACTGTCGACTAGGCAGGACAGTACATCACGCACGTCATATTCTCCACGACCATCCGCCGCGACGATGTCGTAGAGACGATCGGCAGACGCACCAGCATCTGAACTTCCCTTGCTCTCTCGGTCTCCCCCTCTCCCCCTCTCCGTGTCTCTCCGACTCGGCAACAACTCGACCAGTGACCGCAGTCGCCGCAGACACGACTCGTCATCCGGTTCGTGAAAATCCACCGTGCCGCTGATCGCCGCATGCATGAATGCGCCGCCGAGTTCTTCGGGATCAGCAACTTGCCCGATTGCTGCTTTGACCAATGCGGGGCCGGCCAGACACAGTTGGCTTCCGTCCGTCATCAACAGCTTGTCAGACAGAACGGGCAGATAGGCTCCGCCCGCGACGCAAGTCCCCATCACGGCTGCGTACTGAGGGATGCCAGTAGCCGACAGTACAGCGTTGTTGCGGAAGATGCGGCCGAAGTCGTCTTCGTCGGGAAAGATTTCGTCCTGAAGCGGCAAGAAGACCCCTGCGGAGTCGACGAGATAAATCAGCGGCAAGCGGAACTGGAACGCGATTCGTTGGGCACGCAGCAGCTTCTTGATCGATTGCGGAAACATCGCCCCCGCTTTGACGGTCGCGTCATTGGCGGCGATCAAGCACGGCTGGCCGCTGACCCAGCCGATACCAGTCACAATGCCCGCGGCCGGCACCTCGCCCCATTCTGCATACATCTGATACGCCGCCCAGATGCCGATTTCAAAGAAGGCGCGGTCCTCATCCAGCAAGAGGGCTAGTCGCTGCCGCACGGGCAGACGGCCATGTCGGCGTTGCCGCTCTTGCCCGTCCGCACCGCCGCCCTGCCGCAGAGTTTCCTCGTGGCGGAGCAATTCGTCGGTAACGTCTCGCAGTGTTAACACTTGGTTCCCCCGGAGTTATGATTCTTGCTACTCTTTGGCACGGGGCAAGGCTCGCGAGGAGATTCCTGGTGGCGTTTCGGGTAACGACGCGGTATTGTTTTGTTAAGCGATTGTCGGTTGGAGCGTCGCGATCGGGTCGAATAGCAGTGACCCGGGCGAAGTCGCAACAAAAAATGGGAAGGTCGGAACAGGGCGAAATGTCTGAAATTCGCAGCTCGCCGAACAGGCCCCCAGTTTGGCCGCGAGGGAAGCAACGCCCCGCTTGTTCGTTAAGTCTTCAGATCAACTCGTCCCTGTTCTCGACCCGCTCGACACCCATTTCGACCGCTACGTCCGGCAGTGGAGCAACGGTCTTTACATCCCTCATGGAAGGCAGACCTCCTATCTCCCCTCCATACCCTATCTATCGTAAAACGGTCGCATGGGTATTACCCAGAACTACAACTGAATCAATCTTTCCTGCCTGGGACACCCAGATTGAAACGGGTGTGCTGGTCGAAACGATTGTGCGGCGCAATGTTCGACCAGACAGGCGGTGGAACTCGTACCGACGGGCAGGATTGCCCGTCCTACTTTTGCGGTCGAGTGACGTGAGGCGTTAGCGAGCAGCAGCAGTCGCGTGGACTGCATGCAGTAGCTTCGACAAGGTTTGCCGGATTTTGGTCTCGGCGTCGACTTCCAGAAAACTAGAACGAGCAGGCCACGTCTCATAGCCGCCGAGCTGGTGTTGTTCGGGCGGAGGCAGATAGCCGCCGTATCCATTGGCCAGTTCGATATGAAAGGTCGCCTGGTGAGGGCTTTCTTTTTTGATTGCCAAACCAGTTTCGGCGAAGACTTCGCAGGGGGCGGCCGCGATGCCTAAGTCGCCGATGCGGATCGCTTGCAGCTTGATCTTCGTCGTCGCTGGATACTTGCTCAAGTGCTGAGCTTCCTGGGCATAGACGGGCGACCAACGGTGTGGATGTTTTCCTTTTGGATCGGCCAACACCTCCCTGGCCCAAGCCAATCGAGCCGCATCCGGGCGACGAACGCCCAGCTCGATCTCCGTTTCACGCATCGCGAGCGGCAAGTCACGGCGATACTCGATGGATGACAGCACGCGCCGCAGACGACGATCGCTGCTGCTAAGTTCTTACGCATGGTTGCTTTCTCTCTTTTGCAAATGTGTCGCACGCGGTTATGGTGCCCCGGCTAGTAGGAAATCAACGGAGTGTTCTAATATACCCACGCGTACCGCACTCTTCACGACACAGAATCGAGTCTCGAAATGAAAGCTCTTGTCAAACGTGAATCTAAACCCGGCCTCTGGCTCGAAGACGTCCCCAAGCCTTCCATCGGAATCAATGATGTCCTGATCAAGATTGACCGGACGGGAATCTGTGGGACAGACATCCATATCTATAAGTGGGACGATTGGGCACAGAAGACAATCCCCGTCCCCATGGTTGTCGGACACGAATTCGTCGGCGAGATCACGGAAGTTGGCTCCAACGTCGTGGACTTTCATCCCGGCGAGATCGTCAGTGGTGAAGGTCACGTGGTCTGTGGGCGATGTAGGAACTGTCTGGCCGGTCGACGGCATCTGTGTGCCCACACACAAGGCGTTGGCGTCAACCGAGAAGGTGCCTTTGCCGAATACATATCGCTGCCCATGACTAATGTGTGGCATCATCACGACACGATCGATCGGGATGTCGCGTCGATCTTCGACCCGTTTGGCAACGCAGTTCACACGGCGTTGTCATTCCCGGTGCTGGGCGAAGACGTGTTGATCACGGGTGCCGGGCCGATCGGTTGTATGGCGGCAGCCGTCGTGCAACACGCGGGTGCCAGATACGTCGTGGTCACCGACGTCAATCCTTGGCGGCTTGAACTCGCAAAGAAATTGGGCGCGGATCGTGTTGTGGATGTCCGCTCCGAATCCGTCGCAGACGTTCAGAAAGAACTCGGCATGACCGAAGGCTTTGATGTGGGCTTGGAAATGTCGGGCAACCCCGACGCCTTCCGCTCGATGCTGGCAAACATGTGCCACGGAGGCAAGATTGCGATGCTGGGCATTCCGGCTGCGGAAATCGCCATCGATTGGAACACGGTCGTTTTCAACATGCTCACGATCAAAGGCATCTACGGCCGCGAGATGTATGAGACCTGGTATAAAATGACCGTCATGCTACAAGGCGGGCTCGACATCTCGCCAATTATCACCCACCGGTTTCATTACACCGATTTCCAAAAGGGTTTCGATGTGATGTTGTCCGGCGAATCGGGGAAGGTGATTCTCAGCTGGGAATCGTGATCCGTCTTCATGGAACTTAGGCAAATACTTCCATCTCCCCCAGGAACTGAATGGCCAGCCGGGCATTCTCTAAGCCGCCAATTCGCCAGAGAAAATTCTCTCGGGCGATGGCATAGTGTTCCGGTAAATCCGACTCGTCCGCGCGTAGCAGCCAGTCAATCTCATGCGCAGCAAGGCCATCGAAGCAGAACGAATCGTCCATGTCAGTCCTCATTTAATTCAAAACGACGCGCGGGGGTTGTTTTGAATGATCGGATTGCGAACGACCTTTCTATCATTTGTTCGTACGAGTCCTGTCTGCATCGGTTAGGCAAAACTCGACGCAGCCGCTAGCGTGCGTTTGCACGTCGGATCGATAGGATTTGCTGAGTAGAATACACATTTCGCTAGCAGCAGCCGCTGGGGAGTGCGACGGCGAAGCGCCGCTTTCTGATCCGTCGCGATACTTTTCAAGGCGCGCCGGATCTGACTGGATCAAAGCGGTTGCACCGCAAATGAAAGCTGTGACAAGTCACAGCACTCCAAATGCCTCCCACGTGTCGCTGGCGTTGGCAATGTACATGCCGGTGCGCTAAAATAGATCGAGAAGGAGGCCAGTCCATGACTTCGATTCAAATCGATGACGGCACCGCCAAAGCACTTGCCGTGATCGCCAAGTCTCGGCACATGACGGTGGAAGAATACCTGCGTTTGTTGGTGACAAACGATATGAGGTTGTGGGAGAACAACTCGGCTGCCGAGTTTGATCGGGAGCTGGAACCGCTGCTGTTTGACGGCCCATCACTGCCTGCTCAGTTTTCGCGAGCCGACATGTACGCGGACCATGACTAATGCAGTATCTCGTGGACACCGGTATTTGGCTTCGGCTCTTCGACCGTGCCGATCCCGAACATTCGACGATACTCCAATCGCTATGGATGATGCGATCGTCCAAGTACACTTTGGCAACCTGTCCACAGAACATTGCTGAGTTTTGGAACGTCTCGACCCGTCCCATGAGTGCTCGTGGCGGCTACGGACAAAGCGTAACGACGACCGAGCGGCGCGTGCAGTTCATCGAACGCGCCAGTGTGATCCTCGCTGAAACACCAGCTGCGTATCAGGCCTGGCGACTACTGCTGACGTCTTACAACGTCCAGGGCGTCGCCGTCCATGACGTTCGACTTGTCGCGATGATGAAAACGGCGGGGATTAGCCACTTGCTTACTCTGAACGCCCGTGACTTTGCCCGCTATGCGTCGGTCACCACCGTGACGCCTCAAGACCTCGTTGCTACAACGCCGCCAACGTGACGTGCTTAACGCGAGAAACTACGCCTCCTGAAACAAGCGATCCTGCGTTGCATCAGTTGTCTTCATCGGTTGACGCTGGAGCGGCAGCCTTGGGCGGTTGCTTGCCATTCTCCGGCGCAGGATCACCCGCGAAGCGGATCAACGACTCGGGCAATTCAATGCCGCCGATATCCTTCATGACTTGCATCATGGGAGGCAATGTCTTGGCCATGCCGCTGATGAAGTCGGCCGTATTCGTGCGACCATTCTTCCCGCCGTTCTCCCACACCACGATCTTGTCGAACTTGATGTTCGAGATGGCCTTCGAGGAAGCTTCGGCCAGATTGTCGAGGTGTTCCAGCATCAGCATCTGGAATGCTTCCTTCGAGCCACCGCAGGCCGCGACGATCTGTTGCAGACCTTGGCCCTTCTTGGCCATGATCTCGAACTGACCGCGAGCTTCGGCATCCAGCTTCATAAAGATGGCGTCGGCTTCGGCTTGAGCACCGATGCGAACCTTTTCGGCTTGTGCTTCGGCATCGACGACCATCTTGGCCTTTTCGGCCTTGGCTTTGGCTTCCAACTGGGCTCGCTGTTCGGCTTCGATACGCTCGGCTTCGGCGACAGCCGCCTTGGCCATGTCACGGTTTTGAACTTCGAGAACGGCAGCTTCGGCTTCCTTCTTGCGTCCTTCACCGAGTTGGAAGGCTTCGGCTTTTTTCACGGCCAACGCAGCTTGTGACGCGGCGATCTTGGCTTGCGAGGTGTTTTCGCCCTCGATGGCCACGGCATTCGCCTCGGCAACTCGAATACGCATTTGCCGCTCGGCTTCCTTGACTGCGGATTCTCGTTCGTAGGCAGCTTCCTGCTCGCCGACGACTTGCTCCTTGTCCAGCGCGGCAACTCGAACGGCCTGATCGCGCTGGGCCTCGCGAGTACCGATCGACTGATCGCGCTGCGAGCTGGCAACTTGGATCGCCTTGTCGCGCTCGGCAGCCGCAACGCGAGTCTCGCCCATGCGCAGGTTGTCGGCGACGTCACCACGAGCTTTCTGAATCGCTTCGGACGCGGCTTTCTGTCCAATGGCGTCGATATAGCCCGATTCGTCGGTGATGTCCGTGATGTTCACGTTGATCAACTGCAAGCCGATCTTGCTCAATTCCGGTTCGAGCGAAGTCTGAATGTGCTGCAGGAATGTGTCGCGGTCGCGGTTGATCTCTTCGATTCCCATCGACGCGATAACTTGGCGCAACTGACCGAAGATGATTTCTTCCGCTTGTTTGCGGATTTCGCCCACGGACAGTCCCAGTAAACGGATCGCAGCATTCTGCATCACTTCCGGTTTCGTATCGATCGCAACGGTAAATACACTCGGCACGTTAACGCGGATATTCTCCGAAGACAAAGCACCCCTCAAGGGCACTTCGATCTGAATCGGTTCGAGGCTGAGATAGGCATAGTCCTGAATCAGCGGTATGACAAAAGACGCACCGCCATGAATGGTGCGGGACGCCTTGCCGTGCCCCGTGCGTCCGTAGATCACAAGCACGCGATTGCTTGGGCAACGTTTATAGAATCTCTTGATCGCCATCACGACGATCGCAAGCGTCATCATAATCGCGAGTGCACCGATGCCAGCCCAATGCACCACTGACAAGTCGCTTAACGAGAATCCGAGCAAGATTGTCGAATGCATGTTGTGGTCTCCAAGTTCTGTAAACGCGCAGCGGAACCGCGCGGGTACTGATGTGTGAGTTAGGCGTTTGTTTCCGGAGTTTCGACCAGCGGTTCAACTTCGAGCGTGGTTCCGCTGACGACTTTTACTACAACAACCTTAGCACCTGTACTAAGCTTTTCGCCGGCAGCGGTAACGGCCGTAAATTCTTCCATTCGATCCTGGATCTTGATTTGCACTTTCCCCTGGCCTTCGTTACCGGCTGGGATGGGAATGTAGACTGTAGCGGTTCGGCCGATTGCATTACTAATTCGGAGATTGCCGGACTGCGCCAAGCGAGAGACAGAACGCATCAAGTAGTAGACGCCATATAACGCTCCAAGCCCGGCGACGACGGCGACCGTCAATTGGCCAGGAATCGAAATACCGCCCGATTCCGCTGCCATGCCCCCGATCCCGAAAAAAGTGAGCGCGGCCACGATGGTCTTGAAAGACAGAACGGCAAACAATGCAGTCGAACCGTGTGGATCGCCAACATCGAGATGATGACCATCCACTCCGTCCGTCGCCAGCCCGGCATCGAACGAATCCGGGATATGATCTCCCCCGTCAAAATCGCTGTGACCAAACCCGATGAATGTCATCACGAACTGAAATGCCAGTATCGTTCCGCCAAAAACGGCACAGGTCATGAAGATCGTCGTCATCGGATGCTCCTTGCTGAGCTGCGTTTGTTGAATCGAGCGTTATTCGTTGTTAGTCCGTTAATCTTGGGCGAGTTTTACCCAGCGCAACATGGGACACAAACTGGTGACTGTCAAACAGTTTAGATTCGTCGCGATGTAGCGGTGCGATAGCCGCAGGTTCCTCCAAGGCCTCGCCATCTCGCTGTTGGACATACGAAAACACGAGACTGAAGGTCATCGCGATCACCAAAGATGCACC
>CAUJKL010000852.1 GCA_963204995.1 Planctomycetota bacterium
TAGATGAATTAAACAAAAACGGTCCGGGGCCCGCTCCGCCAGGTATGGACGTAAACGGGGATGGTTATGTCACACCTCTCGATGGGCTCCTCCTCATAAACGAGCTGAACAATCCGAAGTGCAGTCACGCGAAGGCACCGAAATCCGGCCCCTCCGGCCCAACCACTCCATCTGGCACCACTGGGCCCGTAGAGTCCTAACGTTCGTAAGCAAGGTGTAGCGTAAAGGGATCACAGCATGAACTTCGCGCGGAGAATGTTTTGCCTATCGTTGTTCGGTTTTTTACTTTTGGGGGTGCGTCTGTCTGTCGCATTGGACGAGATTGGTCCAGGGCGGCCTGACGATATCGCAAACGCCGAAGAAGAACGCACCAAGCGAATTCAACGTTTGGCGGAAAAGTACGTGAGCGATTTGAGACTCCAAGGTGTGACTGAAGCACAGAACGCCAGAATCTTGTCGCTGGCCGTTTCGAAGCATAAAGAACTTGCGATACAGAACGAACTGGCCAAGCTTTCCCCGGATCAAGAACTAGTTGCGATGAAGGCGTTTGCCAAGCTTGAGCAACAGATCAAGAATTCAAAGCAAGACAGTGGCGCGAATGGAAAGCTGCCGGAAGTTGATTTGCCGCAAGCGCTGAAGGATGCCGAGGAAGCAGTCGTTTTGACAGTTAAGCAAAAGAAGGCGATCGAAGAAATCTCGCGTCTGCACCTTGAATTGTGGGATAGCATTTGGAACGAGCTAACGGACGAGCAGCAGGCACGCCACATCAAACTCGACGAAATGAGACGGCCCGAACGTGGTCGTGCCAAGAAGGGCGGAAGGTCCGGGGGCTGAAATCGGATGAACAGAGGTCATCGAGCTCGACGCAACCGGTCGGGCCGAGCCGGTTCTTACGAATCCACGCTTCCGTCAGATCGGGGTCTTCGCAGCCCGAGTAATACTCGCTCTCGCGGTAGAGCATCAGCAGCTTGTCTGCGTCCTGCTCGATCACACCGGAGTCGCGGAGGTCGGATGACTGGAAGGAGGAATTCTGGTGAATTCCACTACGCGTGTTGTCTCCAATTTGGAACTACTGAGTGTTGGTTAACCTTCGAACGGTTCCCCAATCAATTCATCCCACTTCGCCCGCTGTTGGGGAGTCAGGATATCGAGGATGTGTTTTACGGTATTCTGGACGGACGCGGATCGAGCCATGTCGAACCGCATTCGCCCACGATCGCCATCATGAAAGCCATCTCGTGGCGGCCCGTCTGCCGGTGTGCCATCGAATCGCGATTCATCATGCCGCGGACCGTTCGGACCACCACCACGATTAGGGCCGCCAAAGCGCGGTGGGCCGCCGAGATTCGGGCCTTCTTTGCCGTCGCCGCGATTTGGACGCGTCTCTTCGATGATGCGGTTGACATCCTCACGCTGCTGGCGAGTCAGTTCGAGTGCCGCGACGACTTCCGACATTTTGAACGTGAATGGCAATCGCTCCGGGCGCCCAATCTGGCGGAGCCGCTCCATCTGCGCCGCAGAAAGCTGCTCGGTGACGAACGCGTTGAACGCCTGTGCCAACTCGGTCATCTCGGTGTTCTCCTTCGTCAGCCCACCCACAAACTGATTTGCCATGGCCTGTCGTTGCGTGTTGAATTGGTTGACGGCGAGCTCTATTTCATCGGCTTTTGCCTGCTCGATGCCTAGCTCGCGCTGGACGCGATCATCCGCCAGCACCCTCAGCGGCGAAATGCTATCCAGAATCCGTAACTCTTCCACCATCATTTTGACGCGAGCGGACGTTGCTTCTAGCTCCTTCGCCAGCGTCGGATCGTCGGCGCGATCGCTCAAGAAGTCTTGATAAAACTCGAGTGACGTCTCCAAAAAGCTACGCCGCAAGTCCTGCAAGTCCGGCCGGTACGCCAGCTCGCTCTCACTCAAGCTGCTGAACGTTTCCACCGCGCTGCGCGCCTGTTGGAAACTACGCTGCGCCTGTTCGCGTTGCTTGGTCTCGCCCTCCAGCGCGACCTTCGTCCGCTGTTGTTCTCGCCAAATCAGCAGCGTGGTGGCGAGCAATCCCAGCGTCGCCAACAGTAAGAACCCGCTCGCCACAGCAACCAGTCCGCTATTTCGGCGACGCCATTTGCTGAGTCTTTCAAACACTGTAGGCGGTTTCGCCGCGATCGGCTTGTCGTCCAACCACGCTTGCAGATCGTCGGCCATGGCACCCGCGCTGGCATATCGTTCAGTGGGAGCCTTCGCGATCGCTTTGCGGATGATCGTATCGAGTTCCACGGGCAGCGCCGGATCGATCGAGCGCGGTGATGGCGGATCATGCAGCGCGACGTTATTCAGCATCTCGCGATAGCCTTCGCCCTCGATCGCCGGACGCAACGTCAGCAACTCGTACAGCGTCACACCCAGCGAATAGATGTCGGTTCGATGGTCGAGTTCATCGCGCCGGCCGACCGCCTGTTCAGGGCTCATATAGCGGAGCGTGCCCATCGGATCGCCGGTCCGTGTCAGATTCGAAGCTTCGCTTTGGACCTGAGCCAGACCGAAGTCCGCAACCCAGATCTTGCCGACAGAATCCAGCAACAGGTTCGCTGGCTTGATGTCACGGTGAACGATGCCGTATTGATGAGCGTGCTGGATGGCGACAGCAGCTTGATGAACCATGCGAACGACGGATCGGTAGTACCGTTGTCGGGCCGATGAACTACTGACAAGCACCGTCGAATGGCGTGCGATCGTGTCGTTCAGATTGGGCGACTTCTGGTCAGCATCCTGGGAATTGGCCCGGCGCATGTTTTCGATCAATTCGGCCAGCGTGCTGCCGTCGATCATCTGCATCGCGTAGTAATGCACACCGCGATCGCTGCCCACGGCGTACACGGGGACGATGTTCGTGTGATGCAAGGCCGCCGCCGCGTGGGCCTCGTTGCGAAACGGCTGCAACCGGACTTCGTCCAAACCGGAGGCGAACGGCAACACTTTCAGCGCCACATGCCGACCGAGCGATAGCTGAATCGCCTCGTAGACAACACCCATCCCGCCGCGTCCCAATTCGCCCACGATCTGAAAGTCACCGATCGGTTTGGCCGTGAACTCGGCATCCGGAGCAACCATTCCTGATGGCTTCGGCTCGGCGGCGCGATGAACGAGTGCCAATCCTTCCAACGCAGGTCGCAACTCGTCAGCAATCTCGGGGTGCTTTTTCAGGAAGACGTCTTGTGGTGGCGCGCGGCCCGCGTCCAGCATCCGCATGTAATTCTTCACCGCAGTGACGACGCGTGCGTCGTCGGTTTCGTCGTGTTCGCTCATGGTTCACTCATCGCTGTCTTCAACTTTGCTAAACCCCGCACCCACAACTTCTCAACACTATCCACACTGCGTCCCATCGCCTTGGCGACTTCGGCAAACGGCAAGCCTTCGATATGGCGTAGCACGATCACTTGTCGGTAATCTTCCGGCAGACTTTCGAGCGCACCCGCAAGTTGCAAGAACGCCTCGTTGCGAGCGAAGTGCTGACTCGGCGAGGTCATATCGCCGGCGATCTGTGATTGCAAGAAACCCGTCGCGCTCGCCAGGCTGTGATTGAGTCGCTGCTCCAATCGCGGATCACGTTTCTGCGTGCCCAGAAACTTCCGCACGTGCATGGCCAGCGTGTTGGTCAGGATGCCACGCAGCCACGCCGCAAACTCTTCGGCGGATGTGCCACGAAAGTCCGCGATATTTCCGTGAGCGGCCATGAACACTTCCTGAGCAACATCCGACGGATCGGCTTTCCCTTGCATGTGCTGATGCAACTGCGTCCGAGCCAGAAAAACAACGTATTTGCGATAACTCGACAACAACTCGCCCAACGCCTCGCCATCCCCCTCCCGCGCAGCATCGATCAACCGCTCCGTGCGACTGGGCGATTGAGGGCCTTCGGCATGGGACTGGTCATTCAATGGAAATGGTCCGGCTGAGTTTTCCACTGGGGGATTAGTTGCGAGAAGAACCGGCAACCGCCGCGAGAAATGCAAATTCTAAAAACGAGTGGTTCTGCCGACGCCGCCCCGAACGAATTGAAAGACGTCGTTCAACCAAATCATTCTATCAAAGCAAATCTTTGTCGCGTAGAATGGAAGCCGTGCCGAAGGCCCTTGCGACAAAACCATGTTGGGAGGCGAAAGTGCAATCAACCGTACGGGAATAACGAAATGTCAACAGATAGTCGTGCAAGCATACCCGGCATTGTAAAGGACGGTGTTGTCGTACCGCAGGCGAACCAGCTGCTTGCCGAAGGAACGCATGTGGAAATCATCGTCGAGCCGGAAGCAATGTCAGCGGAATTGAAACAGGAATTGCAAGCTTGGGATCAAGCCAGCGATGAAGCATGGGCAATGATCGAAAAGTGGGAGGCCGAAGAGCAGTGAATGTCGGAGACATCCATTGGGTTGATTTTCCACAGGCAAATGGCCGCGAGCAACAAGGGCGTCGCCCGGCGATCGTCTTGCAAGATGATGGGTACGCTGGCAGTCTACCAACCACGCTGGTCATCCCATTGAGCATTACGTACGTCATCGGCCAGCCGAACTTGAGGGCACTGATGACGTACGCTTCTTCTCCCTGGCGATCCTCCTCGGGAATCAGCCAGGCACCATGAACGTTCGCCAGCAAGACTACAACGACGACAACGGCACCGATCGCTAGAGAAATGGGCTGATGTTTCCGGGCTTCGGCAGAATGCGGCGAATCACTCAATCAGGTTCATCCAACAAGCTTTCCTACGACAACCTGTCGCAAGGAACGGTTGAACTAGGCAAGCTGGCTTGCGACTTCGGTCAGCGGCACTGATTATTCACTCGAAAGAACTGTTTCGCAACCTGGATGATTTAGTCCCTAGCAACTACCCTCGCATCACTCGGTCGGAATGCTGTTCAACGTGTAATAAGCTCGCGGGTGAAGCAGTGGTTCTCCATCCGTGCTGCGAACACCTGAGGCCTCTAGCTCGTGAACAAAGTATTCTCGCAATCCCGTGACGAACAAACGCACTCGCCGTCCGTCAGCCGAGACCGTCGCCTGTTCGATCGTCGGATTCTGTTTGAGAATTTCGTCGCTGCCGTACGTCGAATGATAAGTGTACGTGTGGCTGCTCATTGAATACGCGCTCGTCGCGCTGGCCGTTTCACGATTGACTGGCTTCGTAAAGACAAGCTCGAAGCCGTCCGGTTTCGCTCGCATCTCCTTGACCTCGAAGGGCATCTGGCCGGTCCACACCAATCGTTGCAGGCCGTATGCGGCGGTGCCCAAACTGCTCCATCCTCGATTGCTCAGCCCCACGAAGACGCTGCCGTCGGTGCCTTGCTCCATGCGAATCACGGCCGAGGCAAAGCCTTCGCGAAACGGAAAGCAGGCTCCCTGATACTCGCCGTCTACCTGTTCGAGAAACACGCGGCTGATCGACGACAAAGTAAACTCGCCCACGAACAACTGGCCGTCGAAGGGACCGAACTTGCCGCCGCTATCATCTAACAAAATGTCCGTCGCCGATTGCCCGACTTTTTTGTAGGGGAACCAAACCGCGGGCGGCTTCAATTGAGGAAGTCGCTTCAATGCTTCGGGGAGCGGTAATCCCGAGGGCACGCTAGTGATGTCCTTGATCGGCGAACCGGGCAAGCTCATCGAGGCGAGTGCTTCCGGGTGATGAAAGAAAGCACCCGTGCGCATGTGATGCAGCGAGTTCGTGGCCACCCAGTTCCCTTGCTGATCGGTATAGAACATATCGCCCGCACGATTCGCTCCCAAACCGCAAGGCGATCGCATACCGGCGCACACGGGGATCAGTTCTCCCTCCGGTGTGACTTTCATGCCCCAACCACGCCACGGTGCCTGCGCCACGCCCAGCGTCGGATCGCGTACGAGACGCGTCCGTTGCTCGCCGCTGATTCCCATGCCGATGTTTAACGTCAGCCACAGATTGCCGTCGCCGTCCAGCTTCGGTCCATAGGCGTATTCGTGATAGTTCCCCGTCGTGCCCCAGCCTTTGGCGATAGTGAGGTATTCGTCCGCCACGTCATCGCCGTCGGTGTCGCGAAGTTGCGTCAGCTCGCTGCGTTGGACGGTGTAAAAAGAATTGCCTCGCTTGAGCAGCCCCAACGGTTCGTGCAACGCCAAAGCAAACCGTTTGTAAGTCACATTGTTCGGCGGCTCCTCGTACACACCATCCAACAGCCAGACCTCGCCCTTGCGAATCGCCACGGCCAACCGCCGCTCATCGACCGTCGCTAAGCCACTCACTTCGAGTGCCAAGCCATCGGGAGCCGGTTTCCAAAACTTCGAGCGGGAGTCGGTTGGTGCTTGTGAAGTTACGATCGAGACCAGACGGTAGTAGTCGTTCTCGTCTGCTGCTCGTAGCGGAGCACCTTTCTCGAATTGGCTGATGGCGACGAACGCACACAGATAAAAGAACGTGGCGAGTTGTCGCTTGATTTGGATGCTAACTACCATTTGTATTCCACTTCAATCGTTGCGGTGCGTTCGAGGTCGATGGGAACGAGCCATTCGGCAATCTCGTCGATCCCGCTTCGCAGCACGCTGCGGCGGGCGGCGTCCGTCGATACCGCAGTCGTTAAGCCTGCTTCATTTTCGTAGGCCGCATCGTTCACTTTCCGCAGGCTCTTGCCAGCATTGACGCGAAACCAGATCAATTGGTTGCCGTTCGCTGGTTTCGTGTTGCGGATCTTCAACTGCCTCGTCAGCTGTTTGTCGGTGGTTGGTGCCATGCGATCTTCCACTTCAAACTGGTCGATGCGGTACAAGAACGTTGGAATGCCATCGCGATCGAGTCGGTAACCGCGAAACTGATAGCCACATTCGTCACCCGATTCGATCGGCCAGCTTTCCTTTGCATCCGCCAGTCGCGCCAGCGGTACACCGGTTGGAAGCGCAACGATGTCGTCGCCCAACGGTATGGCAGGCGGTGAGAAGCGATCGAACCAAGTGCCATGAGCGTCGATGAATCGCCCACGCCAGGCTTGTGCAAAGCGAACGGACTCGGCGTCGAACGCAATGTGAACCTGGGCGGGAAATCCCACGGCAATCGCCTGCGTGCCCGCTCCCGCCATGAATGTTCGCAAGAGAATCGGCCGGTCTTCCGGAATCAGTTCGAAGTTGTGGACCTTGCTACTTGTGAGTTTGTCGGGCAGAGTCTGGCGATCAATGTCTTTGAGATAAGTCCACATCGCCGCAATCTGACGATCGACAGCGCCATCGAGAATGGTGGGAACGCCGCTGCGACCATTGGGAAAGAAGGTCGGCATGCGAGTCCGCGATTTAAGTTCGGCTGGGTCGAGTAAGAAGTCGCGGAACCACTGCGGTTGAACGCGAGTTGCGATGCCGGCCAGATCCACGCCTGCAACTCCGGGCATGTACTCGCCTCGTAGCGGGTGGCACTGGACGCATCCCAGATCCAGCAGCGAACGGCCTGCCTCAGCAAGCTCTTTCAGACTTCCGAATTCCTCAAAACTCCGGAAGTCTCGATCTGGCTGCGAACCTGCAGTGTCCGCCATTGCGAACGACTCGGGCAGTCTCTCGACCGCCGTCGACGCGAACACTGGCATCCGCACAAACATGTGTGGCCGAATATCACCCTCACCGGCAAGCACCTTCTTGAACCACGCGTTAGTCAGCTTCCGACCGACACCATCCAACGGAGGCGGCAGCCGCCCTTCATCGCCGAGGTCGACGTGCCCCACGGTTTCAAAGTAGCCACGTCGCTGCGGCCCGATTCCTCCGCGTTTCTCGCGGTCGTGGCAGGCATAGCAATTCAGTTGCAGCATCTGAAAGTGAACTGCTTCCGACGCGGCGTGGTTGCTGGGCTGGGGCGTCTTCAAGCCAGCCAAACTCAATTGCAGCGATTTCGTTTGAGCATCGCTCGTTCCGAAGTGCGGAACGCCATCTCGCGGATTGCTGACGCACGACCGCTCGGCACGGAAATCCAGTTGTGCCAGTGGCTTTGCCAGATGTGATGGCTTTACGTCGCTGACGTCGTGGCAATTCACGCAACGCAGTTCGACGAACAAACGCCGTCCGGCGTCGATCAGGCGATCGTCCGTCGCGGGAGCGATCGATGGCGAATCAGCCGGTTGGCCACGAAGCAAGTACGCCGCGATATCAGCCGCCTCATCCGGCTTGAGTTTCAAATTCGGCATTCGCCCAGCTGGTCTCGTCTCGTTGGGATCGAGCAGGAAGTAGGTGAGCGATTGCCGAGTGTACTTGCCAGGTAAATTGCCGTGCGGCACGGAGCGAACGTGGCGAGTGGCATTCTCTAGCCCCAACTCCCGGATCTCGTCAGGTTCGAGCTGCGCTAAAAAGTTCTCCAAATCGGAAGCGGGCTGAGATCCGGCGGCGAATTCGGCGTCCGGTTCGTGGCAGGCCACGCAGCCAACTTGATGATAGAGCGTGCGGCCTCGGTCGAGGCTCCCTTTCTTCCAAAACTCAAAGGCAATCGGATTGCCGGCGGTCGAGTTCAAAACGGGAAACGGCTTTCGTTGACTCGACAGAAACGCGACA
Source organism: Planctomycetota bacterium (assembly GCA_963204995.1). Classification (GTDB taxonomy): domain Bacteria; phylum Planctomycetota; class Planctomycetia; order Pirellulales; family Pirellulaceae. The sequence continues at coordinate 8,542 of CAUJKL010000852.1, forward strand.
AGTGCTTGCACCACACGTTCGGAATCTTCTGGGGACTTAGCAAGCAGCAGGTCAGGCATCGTGGTGCCCGGTGTCTCGGCGTGTGGGCTGGCGATGTATCGCCGCATCCACGCGGTTTGCAGACGTAAGCCAGCCCCATCAAGGCGCGGCCCGCGTTTCGGCTTGAGGTTGGCTTCTTCGGTCGCGTGGCAAGCCGTGCAACTCAATTCGCTCAGCAGCAACGCGCCGCCTACGCGCGGCTGTTCGGCACTGTCCTGAAAGAATCGATCGTAGCCAGCCACGAACGGGGGCGTGGGAGGCTCTGGCGGCGGCGCGGCACTCACCACTGTGAGGAGCAAAGTAAACGTCAAGGTCGAAGACATTAAATCAGTCCAGCAAGGCAGTAGGATCGGTTCAACTCCAAAGCCGGAGGTGTCAAGATCGAGATAATACGCTAGTGTACTGTGAAATTAGTTCCCTCGCCGATCGCACTGAGCGGCGCTGCGATGACACCGAGTATCCTTCAGTAACCAAACTATGCAACTGTACCTAATCCGCCACGCACAATCGCTGAACAATGCATTGCCGGAAGAAGAACGCGTTGAAGATCCAGGGTTAACAGAATTGGGATGCCAGCAGGCAGAACATCTTGGCGAATGGATTCGCTCGCTGAATCTGACGCGTCTGATCACCAGTCCCTTTCTGCGGACGCTGATGACAACGGAGCCGATCGCCCGCGCAACTTCCCTGATCCCCGAGGTGCGCATCGACCTTCACGAACAGGGAGGTTGCTATGCTGGACATGATTTCAGCAGCAAGGTGGGGCGACCCGGGATGACCCGTCGTGAAATCGAAGCGGAGTTTGCTGGTTACCGAGTGGCCGACGACATCGACGGCGAGGGATGGTGGCAAAGCAAGCCGTACGAAACTTGGGAAGCCGCGAGAATCCGAGCGGCACGACTGCTCGAATGGACACGACGCGAGTTTGCACATACGGACGAACGAGTCGCGTTCGTTATGCATGCCGACATCAAGCGGCTGTTTCTCGCGCAGCTTCACGCTGACCCCCTCGACGTGCCCCGCAACACCTCGATCACGGAAGTCGAGTTCACCGCGAGTTCGCAACGCTTGGGTGCCTTTAATCAGATCAGCCACCTACCGCCGCGTCTGATCACGCAATAGCCAGGTTACTCAGCTGCTTTATTTCGCTTCCGCTTTGCGTTTGGCGTCGCTTGGGGAACGTCTTGCGACGCCAAGGCCGTGAACTCCTTTCCGTGCTGAGCCCAGAGTCGCGAGAGTTCTTCCACTTTGGCAGGATTTTGTGCCGCGAGGTTCTTGGTTTCGGTACGGTCTGTCCCCAGGTCGAATAATTCCCAATCGCCTTCCTTACCGGCGGCGACCAGTTTCCAATCGTCGACACGAATCGCTCGGTTACCTTCGTGCGACCACCACAGATAATCTCGCGTCACCGCGCCATCGGTGGTGAACGCGGGCACGAGGCTGTGACCGGGAGGCGTCGGGACGGGCCTGTCATTCCAAGTTGCGAAGCGGCTTGCACCGGTGACTTCCAGAATCGTGGGGACCATGTCGATGACGTGGCCGACGTTGCGCCGCAGTTCGCCACGAGCCTTGATTCCATTGGGCCAGTGAGCGATCAGCGGAGTCGAAATGCCTCCTTCGTGAACCCACGTCTTATGTCGCCGGAATGGTGTGTTGGAACAATTCGACCAGCCCGGGCCGAGGCACAGATAACTCGCCGCAGAACCGGGCGGAGCAGTTGGATCGTGGCCGTCATCGCGGACCATGATCTCGGCGCTTGCGCCATTGTCGGACAGAAAGAAGATTAATGTATTGTCGAAGGCCTTCATCTCGCGAAGTTGGTCGAGGACTCGTCCGATCTCGCGATCCATGCGGTCGATCATCGCAGCATGAATTGCCATCTTGGTGGCTTGGAACCGGCGCTGTTCGTCAGTCAACGAATCCCAAGGCAAGGGGCGATTGACTTCACCAGGCCCGAGTTTCTCCAGGGCATCGGGGAAATGATAAGGCGGTCCGACTTCAAGTTCGACGTCGGATAGCTTCGCGGAGATGACGCCACGATCTTGCATCTGCTGCCATCGAGCGGCACGTGTTTGCTCCCAGCCTTCCAGATACCGGTCACGATAGCGGGCGATGTCTTCGGGCAGTGCCTGCAAGGGGAAATGGGGAGCTGCGAACGCTAAGTAGTGGAAGAACGGTTGATCGACGTGGTGTTCGGCATGGTCCTTCAAGCACTTCACGACGTGGTCGGCCAACGCGGTTGTCGCATAGAAGCCGGAGCCTGGTTCGACTGGCGGTAACTTCTTGTCGTCCTCCCACAGCATTTTGGGATGGAAGAATCTGCCTTGATCTTGAATGTAGTATGAACGATCAAACCCATTTTCGAGTGGCATCCCGTCGATGTGCCACTTGCCCGTGTGGTAAGAGCGGTAACCCAGCGGCTTCAACATTTCTGGCAACAGCCGCGCCCAATCGGGCCGAACTCCTTGGTTTCCGCTCGGGACACCCGGCACCGAGTCGCGGCGAATTTGTTGTGCGTAGTATCCCGTCAGCAGCGCTCCCCGCGTCGGCCAACAACGTGCGGTGTTGTAGAACTGAGTGAACTGCAGTCCCTTGGAAGCCAAACCGTCAAGGTTCGGTGTGTCGATCTCGCCGCCATAGCAACCCAGGTCCGAGTAGCCGAGATCGTCTGCCATGATCAGCAGGACATTTGGTAGCTCGGCCGCACCAGCATTCAGCGGAAATGCGAGTAGGGCAACCAGAATCGAAAGAATGAGTTTCATCGGGACGGGATACTTTCACGAGTAGAGTGCAAACGCCTGTCGAGCTACACGACTGTGGGCGGGAAATGCACTGAGACTTGGAACTGTTCGAGCAATTGAATGACGTTCAAGAAATCGCCGCCGGCATCGTGCTTGGAAAGATATCCGGCGACTTGTTTGTCATAGGCCGCCGCCTTATCACGATCGTCTTCCGATGTCGTGAGGACGAACACAATACTCCGTTTGAGAATCTCGTCGTCGCGGATCTCGGCGAGAAACTCCAAGCCGCTCATGCGCGGCATATTCAGATCCAACAGAACGATGTAGGGTTGCAATAGTTGTTGCTTGCCATTCGTGCCGCGTAGGACGTCGAGCGCCTCCAGTCCGTTATGTGCGATGTGTATCGGGTTCGAGATCTTTTTCGCACGGAAGGCGCGCTCGACCGCCTTGATATCAATCGTGTTGTCTTCGACGAGCAGGATATTGATTGGGTCGCCAATCACGCTGGGTTACCTCCTCTCAGCGGGAAACGGGAGCGAGCGAGCCCTTGGGCCAAGTAAACGTAAACGCCGCTCCTTTTCCAACCTCGGATGCCAACGTTATGTGGCCACCATACTTCTCGACCGACTTTTTGACAATTGCTAGTCCCATGCCACTGGTATCCAACTCGTCACGTCGCTGCAGCGTTTGAAAGATCTGAAACACCTTCTCGTGAAACTTGGGATCGACGCCGGGGCCATCGTCGCGGACGACAAACTCAACGAATTCGCCTTGGTCCGTAGCACAGATCTCGATCCGGCCTGCGGGTTGATGGTGGTGCTTGAC
>CAUJKL010000853.1 GCA_963204995.1 Planctomycetota bacterium
ACCATGAACTCCCATCGGCCGTGGCGTCGCAGACTCCGCCACAGCCACCCACCGTTGACTAGGATTACTGTAGGTACTTGGAATTCGAGTTGGTTCGCTATGAAAAACGTTATGTGGTTCTGGCAGCTCCTTTCACGGGCTCAACAGCGGAGCGTCGTGATCTTGGCGGTTGCCATGGCGGTGTACGTCGTGGTTGGTGTGGCGATTCGCTTGACGATCAAAGATGCCATCCCGTTCTTAGCAGCCATCTACTACGCGGCTCCCTTGCCTGCCATGACGCTTGCTGCCGTGTTCGCTGGATTGCTCTGGGCATTTCTCAAGCGACCAAGGATCGCCTTATTATCGTTTGCGATCGGATTCGCCTGTGCCTGGTGGACGTATCAGCACACGTGCTTCGCCAATCTGGATCAAGCGAGCTCGTCGGATCGGTGCGTGGTGTTCTGGAATGTATCCAGCGGTCGTCTCGGCTGGGCTCGCGTGGTGGAAACGCTGAAAAGCCAAAATCCGGATGTGATCGGGTTGGTCGAGAGCGGCGGCGGTAGTTCCGAAGCGATGGCTCGATGGCGCGAAGATTTTCCGGACCACGAGCTATCGGAACTAGAAGGCGGCATGCTTCTGTTGTCGAAAGGCAGAATCATCAGTGATGCTTATGGATCACTCGGCAAAGGCGGACGATACAAACAGTTGGCTCTTGAAACAGGTACTGGTGTATTGCACGTGTTTATCGTTGACATCGATAGCGACCCCCTGATGCAACGGCGTGAGGTGCTCGAAAAGCTCGCCGAGATCACATCCGCACTTGGTGATGAGCCCACACTCGTGATGGGCGACTTCAACACTCCCGGCGACTCGCTGCATTTCGACGCATTACGCCGCACCTTCGATAACGCGTTCGAATCCCGTGGCAGCGGATACTCGCCCACCTGGCCGATCCCGGTTCCCGTGCTGCAACTCGACCACATTTGGGTCAATCGACAGATCGTACTCTCGCAGTGTAAGGCAGAATGGACGTTGATATCCGACCATCGCCCCGTCACCGCGTGGCTGCATGTGGCTCCGTAATACGATCACTCATGATCGAACCGCTTGCAGTGCAATGGTCGCGAGTCGGGCGAGCCGTGGTTCTTCCGAAGTCGAGGCCGCTTCAAGTTGCGGAATGGCACCGGCTGCTGGCTTTCCGATCTTGCCCAACGCCCAGGCAGCTCGCTCGCGCACCACTAACTCCGGATGGTCGATGACAGCCAAGGCCAGCGTGGGAACCGTCGGCGCAGCTGCCGCCTCCATTCGTCCCAGCAAAGTGGTCGCCCAGAAGGCGACGTCGAGATTCTCGCCGTTGATGAAAGCTTCGAGTGCCGCCGCGTCGGAGGCGTTGGGCGGAGGTAGCTCTTCGAGCGCGGCGACCACCCAATTCCGCACTTCCTCGTCATCGTCGCCGCAAGCTTGAACAAGCGGAACCGCGACTGTCGCGGCATCCGGTCCTACTCTCGCCAGTGACTCAGCGGCTTCGCGCCGAGTTGCCGTGTCTTTCGAAGTCAGCGACGCAACCAATGATCGCACATCTTGCGACATAAAACCTCCGTGTTAGCATCTCGCGTTTTGATCGGTTACTGGCCCGCCTGCATCTTGTCGAGTTCTTCCAGTTTCAACCGCACGCTCACAATATACGCTGGTTGGTCTGGTTCCCAGTGCCCGTACGTGGTCGTCACGATCGTTCCATCGGGCAGAATCTCGACCGCCGGATAAGCACAGTCGGCCCCCTTGTGGTTGTCCATCAAGCGGACTCGATACTGTCCTTCGCGACCTTCCACGATGTCATCGTACGTGCCCACCCAAGCGACCCAGTCTCCCTTCGTCGGACTCTCGCGCGTCGTGTCGCGAAACGAGATGAACAATCGGCCATCGGGGCCATAAACACCCGTGTGTCGGTCGCCTGTCAGAGAAGCAGGCAGCTCGCGGGGCTCGGTCCATGTCTGGCCTTCGTCATCCGAGAAGATCACGTACGAATTACGACGCCGACTGTTCTCTCGCAGCAGCACGGCCATTTGCTTGCCGTCAGGCGAACGGATCAGGCCCGGCTCGCACAGATGAACCGCAGTATCCTTTTGAACCATTTCCGGGGCGGACCAAGTCAATCCTCCATCGTTCGAGAATGTCTTATAAAGTCGAAACTCAACGGGTTTCTTTTGATCGCTCTTCGCAGCAAAGAAACGTCCGTCATCATGGAACATCGCGAGATAGTGGCCTTTCTCTTTGAGCTTGCCGACGAATCCCATGACCACAATGCCGCCCCAGTCGCCGACAGCCTTCAGTTCGGACCAACTCGCCCCATCGTCTTCGCTCACGGCGAGTCGAGCCGGATACAAACCGGACCACATGATCAGCCGCTTCTTTCCATCCGCGTCGACGACACGATGAATCGTCGGCACCTCTTTGCTCGTCGCCCAGCTCTCCGGTGTCGGAAGTCGGTCGGACCAAGTTAGTCCCGCGTCGTCGCTGCGCTTGTAGACGATCGCTCCCCGCCCGTGACCTTTCGGATAAACACAGAGCAGCGTCTTGTTGTCCTCGAGCAACACCGTTGTCGGATGTCCGAGATACTGTCCCGGCTCGCGATCGACAATAACTTGGCGTTGCTTCTGGTCAGCCAGATCGATTCTCGGGATGGTATAAGCGGCGGGAAGCGGCTCGGCGGCAGTCGCCTCGGGAGCGACCAAGCGGATGTAGAAAATCATCAGCACGATAAGGGATGTAGCTCGCAGTAGCATGGCTCAAGTATCCTTTCCAGGCTCAAAGTCAAATCGATATGGTGTCCTCAGTGTCCCTGCGCCACCGCTGAGTATCAAGGTGTGGTATCTATTTGGAGTGCGGTGACTTGTCACCGCTTTCCTATGCGGCCGAGCCGCTTTTCTCCAGAGCAGTTTGGAAACCCGGAAAGTGGCGGTGCCACAAAAGAAGAAAGCTGTGACAAGTCACCGCACTCCAAATGGCCGACACCAAGAGATTCGCGGTATACTGTCGCTGACGAACTCCAACTTCCTTGATCCAGCCCGAACCTGTAATTGCGAAGAGTGTCTCTGCCCATCAAAACGCTGCCGATCATCGAGCGCTGGGATTGCGCGTCGTGTGGCAATTGTTGTCGGGGCAGCATTATCCCGCTGAGCGTCGATGATCTACAGCGGTTGAGCGATCAACGCTGGGAAGCACATCCCGATTTCGAGTTCGTGCAAACGGTCGTCCGCCCCGGTTGGTTCGGCAAGCGACCTCAACTTGCTCAACGCGCAGATGGCTCGTGCGTGTTCCTGACGCCGGACAACCGATGTCGGATTCACGCGGAACACGGAGCAGCCGCCAAGCCGCTCGTGTGCCAGATGTATCCGTTGCAACTGGTCCCGCAGGAGAAGCGAGCAATCCTGACACTGCGACGAAGCTGCCCTTCTGCCGCGGCGGACAATGGCTCTGAATTGCAGAAGCACCTCAGCTTCGTCAAGCAGATGGCCGAGCAAGGTGAACTGCTCGGCAAGGCCATCCGAGCGCCCGCCATCACGCGACGATATCGCGGATCGTGGAGCGAGGTGCTGATCGTCGCAAGTGCTATCGAGCGACTGATGACCGACGAACGATATCCCTTGGTCCGGCGATTGGTTCACGGCGTGCGATTCTGTGCATTGCTCGAGCAATGTAAATTGAAGCGGTTCGACGAAGCTCGGCTCCCGGAACTGATGGAAATACTCGAGGACGGGAGTCGTCAGGAGGCCAGTGAGTTCTTCCAGGAACGGACAGCTCCGCGCGGCGCGATCGCGCCCCTCTTCCGTCAGACAGCGGCGGAATACTTGCGACTTCACTCGAGCTATCGAGTTACCGATTCGTGGCGAGAGCGCTGGCGACTGGCTCGAGCGGCCATTGCGATCGCTCGCGGACGAGGCACGGTGCCCACGATTCATGCAGCGCTGCCCGCAGTGACCTTTACGGAACTCGAACAACCGCTGGGACACCTTAGCCCCGAGATTCAACAACCGTTCGTGCGACTGTACGAGGCCAACGCCAGCTCATTGCAGTACGTGAACGCGGCGCGTCCCGGCTGGTCTCTGGTCGAATCTTTCCGTGCCTTCGCGCTGGCGTACCCAGTTGCCTTGTGGATCTTGCGCTGGTCTTCCCATGGCCGAGTGCCAACGAGCGCAGATGCGATCGAGATGGTAACGATCATGGATCGAGGCCAAGGTCACGAACCGTTGGCCGGTTCACAGCATCGCCGCCGAGTATCCATGATGGCGCGATCCGCGGAACTCGAGCGAATGATTGTCTGGTACGCGCGGTAACAGCGGCACGTTATCTCGCCGCAAGTTCCGTGTGGCGATCGAGAATCTGTTTCGGCGTGGCAGTTCCCGTCGTGCCGAGTTGCTGGACGGTGATTCCGGCGACGAGATTCGCGACGTCGGCCGCTTCAAGATCGGTCGCCCCACTCAATAAAGATGCGACGATGCCACTTGTCGCGCTATCTCCGGCCCCTACGATGTCGATCGGACCGCTTACCGGATGAGCCGGCGAACGCGATACATGGCCATTCGCTTGAGCCAGCAAGATCCCCGCCTCGCCGAGCGTGACGTACACCGTGCGACCCGTGCGCCGTGACAGCTGTTGTGCCGCCTCCTCGATCGATCCGGCGGATGTGTCGATCGCACTGAGCAGTTCCGAGCGATTGCCTTTCAACACGCCACTTTGAAAGCAGCCGAGATGCGTGCGACTGTCGACAAAGACCAGTTTGTCCGGTTGCGTTGCGGACAGTTCGTCGAGCACGCGTCGCGTCTCGTCGTTGACAACGCCCCAATTCGTTTCGTTGATTTGATCGAGTACGATCAGCCCATCACAGTTTGCAAACACCTCCGCAAGGTTCTGTCCAAGTTTTCGCGACGTGGCATTCGACAGCGGCGAGCGAGTGCGGAGATCCAGCCGATTCAGCTCGCACCAGCGTCCTGCGGCGTCTTGCTTCAAAGGTTTGGTGTAGGTCGGAGTCAGGCGATCAGCGTCTTGGATGATGAACGAATCGTCCACCGGCAAGCGATGAAGTTCTTTCAACAGATCATAAGCCTGGCCATCGTCGCCGATGACGGTGACCGGCACGAGGCGGCCGACACCCAACGCGGCGAGATTATTCATCACCGTGCCGAGCGCACCGGGCGAATTGCGCACCGAGGCAATCTGATAGGCTTCGAGATCCGTCTCGATAGATATCTCTTCGACACCCGGTTCGATATCGAGATATCGATCGAGAAACAAGTCACCGACCAACCCGATCGTCAGGTTGGGGAAGTTCAAGAGCAACGATTCGAGTCGTGAGCGTGAAAGCATACCGTCGGCTCATGTTGTTTCTGATGCTTCGGCGGCCAAGGCAGCTCGTCGCAGATGCGGCAGTGTCTGGCGATGGTCGCCACACACGTAATAGCTTTCGCCACCGTCGGCGACGGTGCGGACGAGGATCGTTTTCCAAGGCCGGTAGTAATACTGCGGATTGGTCTTGGGAGCTTCCTGCTGAAACTCTCCATCGATCGAAATCAAATCGAAGGCGGCCGTCGTAAAGTTCGCGATCCGACGCCCTTCTTGGTGGGCGACATTGCGAGCCATCGACAGTGCCTTGAGATAGACCTCGGGGCCCATCACTGCCGAGCCAAAACACAGGAACACGCCGCCTTCGAGCTTGCTGACCGTATCGCAGACGGTGAGAAAATCCCGGTAGCTGGCCGTGCCGAACGCCGCCGGATCGAAGTTCGGATGTTCGTGAATGATGTCGTAACCGATTCCCGCGTGAACCGTAATGGGAATGCCCAGTCGGACACAGGCTGCCGTCACGCTGGTGTCTTTGTGAGGAAAGTCACTTTCCAGGATCGCGCGACCGACCGCTTCGCCGAGCCCCATCCCCGCCGCCGCGCCGTCGCAAACAATGTCATTGATCTCGCCCGTTTCTTTCCACAAGCCGAATTCGCCGGATCGAATATAGCGCGCAACGCTCTCGCAAGTCGCACCGATTCGCGACAGTTCGTAATCGTGAATCGGCCCGGCACCATTCATGCCCACGTGGGTGATCAGGCCTCGTTCGAGCATGTCGATGAGCTGTCGTTGCACACCGGCTCGCAAGACGTGAGCGCCCATCAACATCAGGATCGATGCGCCGCGTTGGCGAGCTGCAATCGATCGCTGGCCAAGCGTTGCGATACGCTGCATCGACACGTCGTCGAGCGCCTTGGGCGGATCATCGAGCGACAGCAGCGTTGAATGCCGCAGATCGTGCGTGCGGTCCGCAAGCGGTTTGATGATCAATCGTGAACGATCGAACTGAGGGTAGAGAGGCATACGGACACAACCCACATCATGCAAGAGGAATCATTTCCAGAAGCAAATCCAGTTCGCGGTAATCACCAACAATGATATCGGCTCCCGCTTGGATCAATCGATTGCGTTTCCAAGCGTTGATCCCTGCGCGAGCCTCTTCGTCGCTGGCCACACCGATTGCGAGCCCGCCGACCTTTTTGATCTCTTCGATTTCGACGAAGCCGTCACCGAAGCCGACGATCTCGGGGCCTGCGAAACCTGCGTCGCGAATCATCCGCTCGATGATCATGGCCTTCGAGAAGTTTTTGTAATCGTCGATCGCTCCGTAGATGTGGTCGCCGAAGAATTGGTCAAGGCCAAGTACGGATACCTCGTCGCGGACATACGTAATGTCTGTTCCCGAGGCCAGGTACAACGTGGTGCTTTGCCGCTGCAGCCGTTCCAAAAGTGAAAGCGATCCCGGGACGGTGAGCGATTCAGCGGGAGTAACGCCGGATCGCACGGATTCGACGCGTTCGCCAACCTGCTCCCAGAGAAGATCGTGATAACGGTGCTTGTACGCGAGTGGCTCGAGAGCAACACCGCCGCGTTTTGTCACTTCTTCGCCCAACTGAATCATCTGATAGATCGTCTGCTTGCCATTCAGTCGCATGACAAACTCGTCGACACAGCGATGAAGTTCGTCGCGAGTCTCCGTCGTCCCAGTTTCCGCGAGAATATCGACCATCATTGGGATCATAACGGCTTGCCAATTCCTCCGAAGCAGCGACAACGTGCCGTCGAAATCAAAGATCGCGGCGCGAAACGGACCGCGTGGATAGTCACGGTTCACGATCTCAAGCGTGCATGTGGAAGGCATTGGCATTGTGACTTGAAGTGTGATGGCGATGGAAACGTCTGAGTGTACTACGCGGCTTACTCGCGTCCAGGGCGGCGGAGCCTGACAACTGGCGGACGTTTCGGCTCAAGAGGGTTCCGACCGACTTCGGGAAAAACCGAACCGACGTAGGAAAATACGGACGACGATTGGCGCCATGGCGAGCAGAGTGCCCGCCAACATCAGCTGTGGCGAAACGACTCCGAGAACACCTCGTTCCGCGAGCATCCTGAGCGTGGGCAGTTGCGAGCCCGCGTAGGCCAGTACACAAGTACCGGGCAGCATTCCGAACAGCGTCGCCCAGATGAAACTGCTCGCGCGGATCGTCGTCACTCCCATGGCATAGTTCGTCAGTGTGTACGGAACGTGGACGAGCCGCATCGTGAAGAGATAAAAACCTCCGCCGCGTTCCAACGCTCGATCGATGCGTGCGACGTAGAGCCCCAATCGCTGATGGATTACCTCGTATAGGATATAGCGGCTGAAGCAGAACGAGACTGTCGCCGCGAGCGTCAAGGCGAGCGTGACGATCGCGACACTTATCGCGAGACCGAAGACCCACCCGTACACGATGGACTTGCCGGCGGTTCCGGGAATCAAAGAGGCCGCTACGTAAAACACGAAGCCGAGCAGGCACGACCGCGCCGGATGTTCATGGACCTGCTGGCGCAGCCATGATTCGTGAGCGATCAGTTGGTCGAGCGATAGGCGCTGTTCGAACAGCCAGACGAGGAGGCTGCAAACTGCGACGAACAACACAAATGTAACTACTCTTCGTCTCATGGTTTGCTTGCCAAGCTGGGTCCAACCGCCATGCGCAATACCTTGGGGACGACCTCGAATGTTGCTTCGATCGCGCGAGTCGGTTCACCGTCGATGCTGAAATGTAGTTCTGGCTTGGAGGAGACATGAACGCGCCTGGCTTCGAACGTCTTGATCGGCGTCAACGAAGCCCGCCCCAGTGTGTAGTTCAGTCCTGCTGATAGGAGTTCCAACGTGGGTAGCACCGGAATGATGACGATCGAAAGCTTTCCGTCAAACAGAGTCGCGGTGGGTGCTATGGGAAAGCCACCGCCGACATAGCGGCCATTCGCAATGACGACCCCGTAGGCGGAGAGATCGTATTGTTGCTCGTCGATCTCGAGGTGCAACTCGGAGGCTTGCATATCCATCAGTTTGGAGAAGGCCGTCGTCCAATAAGCGAATGCACCCCACAGCGCTTTGTCAACATCGAGGACATCCGCTGCCACTTTGCCTGCCATCCCTCCGGACGATGCGTTGACGGCATAGAAAGTCCTCTTGCCAGTGACTCTCAGCAAGTCCACGGAGCGAGTGTGATCACCGAGCGCAATCGCCAGAGCTGTCTCGATTCGATCCAGGGGGAGCTCCAGCGAGCGGGCAAAGTCATTGCCGGTTCCCAGGGGAAGAAGGCCTAACTCGATACGATCAAGATCTGCAGCGAGTCCGTTAACGACGTGGTTCAGAGTGCCATCGCCGCCAGCCACGACAATTCTCTCGAAACCCTCGCTAACCGCGCGATGGGCTAGTTCCTCGACCGATTCGTCGGGCCGTTTGGTGCAGAATTCGCATTGCTTTCTTGTTAGTAAAGAATTCAGGCGGTCCCTGATCCCAGCAGCGCGGCCAGCTGATTCATTCAGAATGATGCAAGCTCGTTTCATGCGATCGTGAACCTTGTGCGAGACGGAGGCGGATTACTGGCGCAAGCAAGTTGCTTGTACTAGAATGCAAGTGTCATACCAGGAATCAATCGTACCATGCTGAAACTGCTGCATATTTCGGATTTACACTTCGGGCCACCTTATCGAGAGAATGTCGGCGAAGCCGTGTTGCGACTTGCTCCGACGCTTGCACCTGACGTTGTCGTGGCGAGCGGCGACTTTACGCAACGGGCAAAAGACACGCAATTTGCCGAAGCACGTGCGTTTTTGGACAAACTACCTGCGCTGCCAACGGTCGTCGTGCCCGGTAATCACGACGTTCCCCTGTATCGCATCCGCGAACGGATGCTCGACCCGCATGGACTTTATCGAAAACACATTTCCAAGGAGCTGAATCGCGTTTGGAAAGTTGACGGTGCCGTGTTTGTCGGTCTCGACTCCACCGCTCCGCACACGGCGATTTCAAACGGTCGCATTAGCGAAGAGCAATTGGATTTCTGCGCAGAGTCCTTCGCAAACGCAGGCGATGGCTTGGCGAAGATCGTGGTGGCTCATCATCACTTCGCTCCAGCTCCCGACAAAGAACGCGATTCTATCATGCCGAAGGCGAAGCGTGCGATGAAACGCTTCGTCGGGATGGGCGTCGACATGGTACTCGGTGGCCACTTGCATCGCGCGTATATCGGCGATTCGCTTGACATCTATCCTGACCTGCGCAGCGGGCACCAGGGCATCATCATCGTACAGTGCGGAACGACGACTTCGCGGCGCGGCCGTGCTCGGGAAAAGCAACGCAACACACTCAACACGATTCAGATCTGCCCCGAACGCTTCGAAGTGACACATTTCATGTACTTCGACGATACGGATAGCTTTGAACCGATCAGCCGTCACGTGTTTCCACGCCGCGGCATACGGTCGGTTGAAAGCTACAACGGCGCAGGGACGTGAGGGCAGCGTCGGCCGTCAAGCGTTGCGGTATGATCGACTCGCAAGTGCCCTCGGCCCGGAGGGTCGGTACAACCATTGCCGGGGCTGTGAAGCCCCGGAATCGTCCTTTTGATCCCAAGCCCCGCAAGGGGCGACACACCGTGCGGTGCCCCGCTGTGTCGCCCCTTGCGGGGCTTAACGCAGGTTGGGCCTTCGGTTCCGGGGCTTTACAGCCCCGGCAAAGGTTGTATCAGCCCTATCGGGCTTATTCTCATGCAGAAGCCGTTGGCATCTACCCAATTTACTAAAAGCCCTGGACTTGGGCACGTCGTTACTCCGGATAGAGTGCCGTCGACAAGTAGCGTTCGCCGATGTCGGGTAGGACGACGACGATCAACTTGCCAGCGTTCTCGGGGCGTTTGGCGACTTCGATCGCGGCCCACGCCGCCGCGCCGCTGCTGATCCCGCACATCAAGCCTTCGAGACGAGCTAACTTGCGAGTCGCATCCGCAGCATCCTCGTCCTTGACTTGCACAACTTCGTCGATGATGTCGACATTCAAGACGGCGGGAATGAATCCGGCACCAAGGCCCTGGATCGTATGCTTGCCGGGCTTCAGATCTTCACCTGCTTTACGCTGCGTGATCACCGGGCTGTTGGCTGGTTCGATTGCGATGGACCGCACGGCTGGCTTCTTGGCCTTCAACACTTCTGAAACACCCGTGATCGTTCCGCCGGTCCCAACACCAGCAATGAAGATGTCGACCTTGCCATCGGTATCTTGCCAAATCTCTGGCCCGGTTGTCTGACGATGGACTTCCGGATTGGCGGGGTTTTGGAACTGCTGAGGCACGAAGTAATTCGAATTTTCGGCGGCCATCTCTTCTGCCCTGCGAACGGCACCCGGCATCCCTTCCGCCGCCGGTGTCAGCACCAACTCGGCACCCAACGCTTTCAGCATTCGTCGGCGTTCGAGTGACATGCTTTCCGGCATCGTGACCATCAGCTTGTAGCCCCGCGCCGCACAGACGAACGCCAAACCGATACCGGTATTACCGCTCGTCGGTTCGATCAGCACGGTGTCCTTCGTGATCTTGCCGTCCCGCTCGGCGGCATCGATCATGGCGCGACCAATCCGATCCTTGACACTCCACAGCGGATTTGCATTCTCGATTTTGGCGACCACGGTGGCGACACAGCCTTCGGTGACGCGACGCAGCTTGACGAGTGGCGTGTTACCGATGCACTGCGTGATATCTTCGTAGATCCCTCGCTTGGTTGCCGTGGACATTTCGTTTCCTCTCGAGATGTGAATAGTCTTCGATGAAAGCCAACGCACGAAACGCGCCGACCGTGGTGATTACTTTCAAGCCGAAATATAACAGCGAAGGGCGAGCAGGGTCAACGCGCCGCTCGGCTACAAACTCTTCAGGTACTCGACGAAGGATCATCCAGGAAATAACTTCCAACTCTTGAAACAGGCGGGTGGCTGTGGCGGAGGCTTCGACGCCACAGC